>DASRQP010000113.1:0-4523 GCA_035696585.1 Candidatus Acidiferrales bacterium
ACCAACGCGATGTACTGGTCGCTCGGGTGATAATCCACGCCTATAATGATCATGTTCGGCTCCTTTCTCCCGAGCCTTTGGTCATCGACAAACCATAGTCTACTCGGGTCTAAGGAGCCGACGTTGTTATGCAATCACTGACCCACTATCTGACTGGCTAGTGAGGCGTGGCGAGACCAGCTACAATGGCGAGATGGACGATGCTGCAAATCTTGCTGTGTACGCGATGGATGTGCGGCGCTCGCGCGGGCGGCGATATCCGGAGCCGCAGCATCCGTATCGCAACGACTATGCGCGCGATCGCGACCGCGTGGTGCATTCGCGGGCTTTCCGGCGGCTCGAAGCGAAAACGCAAGTCTTCACAACGCGGTTTTCGGATCATTTCCGCAACCGACTGACACACACGCTCGAAGTCGCGCAGATCGCGCGCACGGTGGCGGGCGCGCTGCAGCTCAATAGCGATTTGGTTGAGGCGCTGGCGCTGGTCCATGATATTGGACACCCGCCATTTGGACATGCGGGCGAACACCAGCTGGATGCGCGAATGCGCGAGCACGGCGACCGCTTCAATCACAATCTGCACGCGCTGCACATCGTGGAGAAATTTGAACAGCGGTATCTGGATTTCCCCGGCTTGAATCTGATGTTTGAGGTGCGCGAAGGGATCATCAAGCACTCGCGCGACTATTCTGCTGCGGAATATCCGGAGCTGGCGGAATATCTCCTTGACGAGCGGCCGCCGCTCGAAGCGCAGCTGATTGATTTGGTTGACGAGATTGCGTACAACACGGCCGATTTGGACGACGGATTCGAGGCGCGAATTGTGGATCTGGACGACCTGGTGGCAACAGTAGCTGTTTTTGGCGAGGCGTACAAGGATGTGGACAAGCGATATTCCGGCGGACGTCGGAAATTGAAATTCAATGAGGCGCTGAAAAGCGTCCTCGATATATTCGCGACGGATTTGATTGAACAGACACGAGAGGCTGTTGTTCGCTCCGGAGCCACCAGCGTTGAAGATATTCGGCGGCATCCGACACGGCTGGCGACTTTTTCATCTGCGGTGATGGAGCAGAATGAGGCGCTCAAGGAATTCCTGCGCACGCGACTGTACGAGAATCCCGCAATTATTGAGGATCGCGATCGCAGCGTGGCGGCGCTCGACGAGCTTTTTGTACTGTACATGGAGCATCCGGAGCGCATGCCGCGCTCTTACGCGGATGAGTCGCGGCGAGAATCGCCCTATCGCGTTGTATGCGATTACATCGCGGGTATGACGGACAACTACCTGCTGCAGCAGCACGAAAAGGAATTCGGCATGCAGAAGCCGCGCGCCGCCCGGTAAACAAACTGTTTCATCGAACCTGCGGAGCATTTTCCGGTGTATATCCTGAGCAGGAAATCACTGGGAGACGAGGATATTTCGGGAAACGATGGTCAGTTTTGGAAAGGGCGCACATGTAGAATTCGGCGCCACGATCAGAGGCTATGCGACGCGAATGGCGACAGTCGAGACAAAGCCCAACACGCGTGCGCAGAATCTCCCTGTCGCCATCGGACATGCGGGAAGAATACATCTTAATACCGTGCGAATGCTTCCATTCGGCGGCACGCGGCGCGTTGACTTGGATTGCTGGCCAGCCTAAGATGCCGCGCAGCTAGAAAGCAAAATTCACGCTGAGAGCAAGCGCATGGCAGAACCAGATCCGCTGATCGGGCGCACCGTCTCCCACTATCGTGTCTTGGCAAAGCTCGGTGGAGGCGGAATGGGCGTGGTGTATGAAGCCGAAGATTTGAACCTCGGACGCCACGTCGCGCTCAAATTCCTTCCGGCGGAAACGGCTCGGGACCCGCAAGCACTTGAGCGTCTTCGCCGCGAGGCGCGCGCGGCGTCGGCGCTCGACCACCCGAACATTTGCACGATTTACGAAATCGGCGAGGACGATGGGCAGGCGTTCCTCGCCATGCAATTCCTCGAAGGCACGACGCTGAAACATCGCATCGAGGGAAAGCCTCTGCCGCTTGACCTGTTGCTGGAATGGGGCATCGAGATTGCCGGCGCGCTAGATGCGGCGCACACGCGCGGAATTGTTCATCGCGATATCAAACCCGCAAACATCTTCATCACGTCGCGCGGGCACGCGAAGATTCTCGACTTCGGACTGGCCAAAATGGCGGAAGATCATCCCGGGTCGATGACGCAAGCCACGGCTGACCAACTTCACGAGCATCTTACCAGCCCCGGCGTGGCCCTGGGCACGGTGGCCTACATGTCGCCGGAACAGGCGCGTGGCGAAGAACTGGATGCGCGCACGGATTTGTTCTCGTTCGGCGCAGTGCTCTATGAGATGGCGACTGGAAAAATGCCGTTCAATGGAAATACGACCGCAATTCTTCACGATGCGATTTTGAACCGCGCGCCGGTGCCTCTACTGAGGCTCAACCCCGAGCTTCCTCCCAGGCTCGAAGAAATCATCGAGAAGGCGCTCGAAAAAGACCGCGAAGTGCGCTGCCAATCGGCGGCAGAACTCCGCGCGGATTTGAAGCGGCTGAAGCGCGACACGGATTCGAGCCACACGGGAACGATAACGGCCGCAGTCACAAGTATGGGAGCAAGCAGCGCCCGTACGACCATCACCTCGAGCGCGCATGGGTCGGGCAGTTCATCGGTGGCAGAAGTCGCGCGCGAGCACAAATTCGGACTCGCCGCCACAGTAGTAATTGTGCTCGCTCTGCTTGCAGCAGCAGGTTACGGGATTTATGCGTTTCTGCACCGCAGCGGGCCGGCTCCATTCCAGAATTTCGCCGTGACGCAGTTGACCAACACAGGTCAGTCCGAGGTTGCCGCGATTTCGCCCGACGGCAACTACGTCCTCAGCGTGCAAGATGAAAGCGGTAAGGCCAGCCTGTGGTTACGCAACGTCCCAACAAACAGCGATACGCAGGTCATCCCTCCTTTGCCCACAATTTATCGCAGTCTGGCATTTTCGCCTGACGGCAATTACATTTACTTCCGGGAAGCCGGTGACAAGAGCACGACTGCCTTCAATTTCTATCGTGCACCGGTCCTCGGCGGCACACCGCGGCAAGTGGCCGGCGACGTGGACAGCGACATTGCGTTTTCGCCCGACGGGAAACGCGTCGCGTATTTCCGTGCCAACGATCCGGTCGCGGGCCAAGTGCGGTTGCTCAGCGCGAATGTGGATGGAAGCGACGAAAAAGTGCTCCATGTCGAACCACACTCCACCATTCCTCCACACTGGCTCTCGTGGTCACCGGATGGCGAGAAAATCGCCTATAACTTGAACCCCTCGCCGGGCACCGCGGGCGGAATCGGATTGTTCGACGTAACGAGCGGGAAGACCAGTGTGCTGGCGGCGTTTCCTGACAAACGGATATACGAAATGCATTGGTTGCCGAATGGTCGAGGGATCGTTGCGAATTGCCACGCCCGGCCGAATTACGCTCAAGGGCAGATCGGATACATTTCGTATCCCGGCGGAGCCTTCCGCAACATCACGCGAGATACAAACAGCTACGCGACTCTGACGCTCTCCTCGAACGGTCGGATCATGGCCACCGTCCAGGTGAAGACCACTCGCACGCTTAGTCTTCTGCCGGCGACTGGCGAACCAAGCGTTGCGATCTCCTCTGTCCCGCAAGTCCCCGATGTCTATGCCTTCAATTGGGCCGCGGACAATCAGCTCCTCGTTGTCGACGGTCCAAATCTGGTGCGGATGGATGCGGACGGAACGAACCGCACAACCTTGGAAAGCGATTCTGCGGGATTCATTCGTTCGGTCAGTCGTTGCGGAGAGCATTATCTGGCACTCGAATGGGCTTTTCATGGCGGGACGAGCGGGATCGACATCTGGCGAGTTAATGCGGATGGCTCGAACCCAGTGCAACTCACTAACGGAGGCGCTGACCTTTTGCCAGTTTGCTCCGCCGACGGGGCATGGATCTATTTCACTGACGGCTCAGGCGGCCGCATCCTGCGCGTCTCGGTGGACGGAGGGAAGCCGGAGGTAGTGCCGGGAACCGCCATTCCAAACGGATTCGTAGCCGCTCCAATGGCCGGGATTTCGCCTGACGGAAAGCAATTGCCTTTCTTGTTCCAGAGCGGGCCGAGCCAAGCCGTAATAGAGATTGTCGGACTCGATGCCGTGTCGAATCCGCCGCGCCGTGTCCTCAAATCCGACTCGCGCATTTCCGGATACGTCCGGTTCACTCCAGATGGAAAGGCGCTGGCCTACCCAGTCACAGAAAACGGGGTGTCGAATTTGTGGGTTCAACCACTCGACGGCTCGCCGGGCCGCCAGATCACCAACTTCCAGTCCGGGACTTTTCATGTGCACTTTTACTGGTCGCCTGACGGCAAGATGCTGGGAATTCTTCGCGAGAACACGCAATCCGACATCGTTCTCGTGCGCGAGTCGAGCCAGTAACTTTTCGTTGCGGCTTGGTTTGTCGCTGGCGTTCGCGTTTGATGCGAAAATTCCGCACAGTATCCGATTCGCGTC
>DASRQP010000114.1:0-4089 GCA_035696585.1 Candidatus Acidiferrales bacterium
CGCGGTGGGGGCGACGAGGTGGATGACGCCAACCACTTCCGTGCCATGGCCAAATGCGGCGTAAGGCGAGCCATCGAGCATCGCTGCCGTGTGCTGGTCCAACATTGCAGCAGTGTGCTGATTCACGAAAGCGGCCTGGCAGGCGCTGCACGCTGAGCCCGAGGATCCGCCGAGGTCGGTCATTTCCGAACCGCCCGGCTGGTTGCGCGTGAAATCATATCCCGGGAGCAAAACGGATTTGAGCGCCGGATGATTGGGGTCGACACCCGTATCGATGTCGGCAACGATTCCCTTGCCGGATACGTTGAAAGCATCCTGCGCCTGGTCGATGTTGATGATTTGGGCGGCAGGCTGATTGGCGTAGCCATTCCAAACCGTTGTTCCAAAATAGTTGACCGGAGTCTGGTCGAACAGATTGGTCGGCGCGGTAGTTTGGTAAGGCTGGTTGGTGGTGCTCGGCGGAATCGTGAGGAGTTGGTCTGGTTCGGCGTCGAGGATGCCGGTAACGAGCCTTAGGACTGCCGCAAGCACGTCTGGAATCAAACCCTGCGCCGGCTTGACCAAGTAGAGCTGGTTGCCTCCGTCGAGGCTGCGCACCACGGTGCAACCGTTCGCCAAGCAAGCGTTCTGCAAGCCTGCCAAACCGAGATTCGTCCGCACAATCACGGCCTGAGGCTGACCCAAGAGAGTACTGACCGTGTTGGTCAGAGTCTGGGTTAGCCCGGAAACAAGTCCTCCGAGGCCTCCCAAGAGCCCTTGAGCGGCGGCAGGCTGACCCCAAGCTCCAACAAGAAGAAGTGTGAAAATGCAGGCGAAGCGCTTCATGGTTGCGTTGCTCCTTTGCTACCGAGGCCGTTGTGTGTGAGTCCTAGTCTTGCCGGAACGACTCATTTCACTCAATGGTACAAGCGGCCCGTTTTCGGCAGCTCAAAACTAAACTCGCTTCCTAGTACTTTTCCGTTTCCGGGAAACAATCCCTGTAACTCTAGAAGATTCAAGTGATTCCATGCCCTGCGCGGTTGCTTTCACAGGTTCGACCAAGGGAATCCTGACTTCTGATCCTTGAGGCAAAGTCAGCAACAACTGCAGACTTCCCTCGAGATCGCACTGCAAGTGAAACTCGCCGAACCCGTTCGTGCGCGATTCGGCCAGCACTTTGCGTCCTTTTAAGAGAACGACAGGGACGGCGGCAGCGTGTTTTGCCGGGTCGGCGGAATTCAGAATCTGACCGACGAGCGAAACCTTGTCGGAATCCATTTGGGGTTCCATGCGCAAGTCGATGCGATAGGCGCCCACGCCATAAAGCAATTGGCGCGCGACCGTCGCGGCCGACCTCACGCCCGCAGCGATTGGGTTGGTGGAACTGTCGAAGAGCAAGCGCGCAAGCGAAGTCTTGGCTGGAATGTGAATCGCGCCCAGACCCTTAATTGTACGAACGGCGCTCTCCGGCGGTTGATAGGCCTTTTCGCGTGTCGCTGCTTCGCTAACTCGCGCCCATGTGCCGAGGACCTTGGCGCATGGTTTGCAACCGCTTTCGAGGTGAGTCTGCATGGCCGCTTTTTGATCTCCCTTGACTACGTCGCGGGCAAAATCAGCCCATTCTTCCAGTGAAAAATGTGGCATTTCCAATACCCCCAAATGTCAGATTTTCAGCGCTTCCCCACCAGGGTTGCGCCGCCTCCACTTCCCCTACCTGTCCATAAGGGTGTGCAGGAGGTGAAAAAATATAGGGTAGGCAAAAAAAGTTGAGGGGAGTCTCAAACGGCGGAAATCTTGCCGATAAGGACAAATGGAGCCCAATAGTAAGGGTGTGGGTAGCGTTGGCGCAGTTCCTGCATCGCGCCCTGGAGAGCCGCGGCCTTGTCGGCGCCTTCCTGGAAGCGTCGATAGAAAGACGTCATGAAATCGGCGGTACTGCGATCATGGACGTTCCAGAGGGTCAAGAGAAGAGACTGCGCGCCAGCGTAGAGAAGACCGCGAATTAATCCGAGCAATTCGTCTCCGGCTGTGACTACGTTCAAGCCAGTGGCGCAGCCGCTCAAGGTGACCAAGTCGGCTTCGAGTTGCAGTTGGTACAAATCGTAGAGGTTCAGATAAGCGTCGCCGAGACGGATGCCGGAGAACATGGGATTGTCCTGCCGAAACGTGCCATGCGTAGCGATGTGAAGGATGCGGCTGTGCCGTCCCGTGGTTCGCAGGGCCTCGATATTTGCGTCCGCGCCGAGAAACAGCTCAGAGCCCGGAAGGGTACTGGCAATCGACTGGACTTCGTCGAGGATCAACGGAGCTTGCGCATCGGGAACGCCCAAAATTAGAGGCGGTCCCGACGCGCGAGAGGATTTCTGCTGGCACAGGGCGAAAATGCCGGCGCTCGGCGCGTAAGAAACGGTGAAGGAATCAATCATGTAGCGATCGCCGTCAAAAAGAGCATGAAACGGGAGGTAGTGCAGAACGCCGTGCGGGACAATGACAAGATGCCGGCCAGACAAGTGGCCGCGCAGCGGAGCCAGCACTTCTTCGTAAAGTTCGTGAAGATGCGCGCGCGCGGCATCCAGTAAAGGCTTGGCGAATTCCTGCGTGTATCCAGCGTCCAAACGGAATTTGGATATTTGGAAGTGAAACATGCGAAGCAAATTGACGGCCCGCGATACCGGAGTGAGAGGAACGATTTCCAGTTTCTGACGCGTCAAAACCGCCGCGATAAATTCATCCTTGACGATGAAATATTCCACGAGAGCCGCGTCCGCCGGCAAAGCGGCGCGAATGGTGTCGAGAGAGGCGAGTGCCGGGCCCTCGCTCAGGCCTCCCAATCTTTGCGGCGCCGGAAGTTCACGCAAGGCGCGGAGCAGTTCGTTTTCATGCGCCAGCGCCTGCTTCTGCAATTTCTCGATGCGTTCCGGCGAGGGATCTTCTCCGCGCAACTGTTCTTGTTCGAGGCGGCGGTAGTACCAGTTGAGTTCCTCCCGCATTTCGCGTATGCGGCGGACGAGCCCGCTCTGTCCCGAATCGGCCGCCGGGAGCGCCTGCGCGTGATGCACTAAAAGCTCGGCCAGGCTGCGCGACTTCGCCATTTCCATGTATCCGAACGATTCCTCGGCGGAGTCTTGCTTGGAATCGTCATTCATGCAGATATCGACGAGGCACTCATAGACTTCGAGCCGGTTTTTCATGAAGGCGATCTTCAATTCTTCGCCGCGGAGACTGCTGCGCAATGTTTCGAGGGCGTCGCGCGCGTTCTGGTGTGAAGCGTATGCCGCCTGAGGATTTCCTGAAGTCTGCTGAATCTGGCCCATAAGAAACTCCGCCTGATAGCGCAAGACCGGCGCTTCCAGAGAAGCCAAACGTTCCAACGCTCGCGAGCATTCCTTACCGGCGGCTGCGAGATCTCCCGTTCGAAATGAGAGCCGCGACAGCAATAACTGGCAGAGGACTCCTTTGCCGGGCAACAAAGATGTGTCGAAGAATTTGGCCGCGCGCGCGCAGAGACGCCGCGCTTCGAATAGCCGCCCTTCGTTGTATAGGACGACGGCTTGATATAGGTCAATGAGCCACGGCCAAACGAGATTTTTTTCACGGACGAACTTCGCGCGCGCCTCGTCGAACAATTCCAGGGCGCGAAGGGCTTTGCCGAGTTGACTCAACGCCATGGCTTCATTGGCCTGGCATTTCGCTTCCTCGTAGCCCATGCCGAGTTTTTGAAACCGCAGATAGCCTTCGTGGGCGACGTCCCTCGCTTCCGTGCTCAAATTGAGTTCGAGATAAATCTCCGACAAATCCAGATAGCAAAGCGCCAGGACGTGAGCGTCTCCGTTTTCCTCGCACTTTTCCCGTGTGGCGCGGAGCATCTCGATGGCACGGCTGTACTCGCCGCGCAGGTAATAGAGGTAGGCGATGTTGTAGTCGCTTTGCGTGACCAGGAGCGTCATGCCATGCTGAACGCACATTTCGCGCGCGCGCTGGTAAGTGCTGAGAGCGCGAGGAAAATCATTCAGGGTAATGAGGCAAACGGCCATGTTGTAGAGGGCCACGGCGAGACCTTCGGCGTCGCGAAATGGCAAAAGCATTTCGTAGGCGCGTTCGTAGCATGCG
>DASRQP010000115.1:0-7881 GCA_035696585.1 Candidatus Acidiferrales bacterium
AGACGCAGTTTGTTTTTTCTAAGCGTCGCAGCGATTGCGCTCGCCGGGTGCAATCAGCATCCGGCGAGTCGCCCTCAGGCGAAGGCCGCGATTATCGCTGCGGGAGAAATCGGCTCGCGTTTGCCGGACTTTTCCGTCGAAGATTTGCAGGGCCGCAAGATTTCCTCGGTTGATCTTCGCGGCAAGGTGGTGCTCATTGATTTTTGGGCCACTTGGTGCCAGCCCTGCAAGAAGGAGATGCCCGGTTATCAGAAACTCTTGGATCGCTATGGCTCTCGCGGTTTTGTCGTGATCGGCTTCAAATTCGACACCATGCGGGACACGGAGGACCCGGTTCTATTTGCGAAAGAAATCGGAGTCAAGTATCCACTCACCGTCGCAACTGCGGAACTCAAACAGAAGTTTGGAGGCATTGAAGGTCTACCGACCACGATGCTCTATGACCGCCAGGGAATACTCCGCAAAAAGGTCATCGGATTTGAATACACGGAGGTCATTGAATTGGAGCTAAAACCTCTTTTCTGAATGCACATTCACTTCACAGCCCTTAACCACTTGATCTGATCGCGACATCCCCTAGCGGGGAATATGTCTTCCGGCTGTGTAATTCTGTCCGAGTGACGGGCGATCCGGAAGGTAACAGAATTACATCCGATTACCCAACGCCGCGCCTAAACCTCACAATTTGGCTCCGGGGCCTGGACTCGAACCAGGATAACCAGCTCCAAAGGCTGGCGGCCTACCAATTAGCCGACCCCGGAAACTCGCGGCCAAACTCAAGAAGTATAATTAATCGCTCGTGATTCCGCCATTCTTCTTAACGAGGGTGAAAAATCAGTGTCCAGACAAAGGGAAGCTGCCAGAACTTCGTCTAGTTTGTCCGTGCAGACGGCGATGTCCCCCAGAAACTTGCTCGTTGCGCGCACGTGACTTAAGTCTGCCGCTGCGCATCATTAACTGGTAATGGCGGTACCTCATTTAGACGCTGAAAGGGAGCTCATGCCAATCATCCATCGCTGTTCGCGACGTCTGTTCGCCGTAGTCTTGTTTGGCGTCGCGATATCGAGCGCAAGTGTTCTGCACGCTCAGGAAATCACATCGCAGCCCATATTGCCGACTCCGCCGGCCGCATTCTCGGCCTCGCTACCGGCATTTCCTGAACCGGCGCCGATCTTCCCGTCGGCCAAGTTTCAGATGCCCGCGCGCCCGGAGGCTCTCAGCATTCCCGTTCCCGCATTCTCTGCGCCTACGTTTCACGCGGCCGAGCCGGCCCCGGGGTATGTCACCGACTCCACCACAGGGCAGCGCGACGTCTCTTGGCGGCTGTTGCCGACCAACTTTCTCGATGACCAGCGAGCCATGTGGCTTTTTCCGGTACAACTCGCGCACGGGCACCATTGGCTACCCACAATTTCAATCATCGGACTTACGGCCGGTCTTATCGTTGCCGATCCGCACGACGCTCCTTACTTCCGTCGTTCCAGAACTTACATCGATTTTAACAGCAGCTTCAGCAAGATAGCGACTGACGCAGAGCTCGCGGCCGCTCCGACTTTCTTATATCTGACAGGTCTTGCCATTAAGGACCCCTACGCGCAGAAGACCGCCCTGTTCGCCGGCGAGGCTGCTGCTGATGGCATGGTGTTTTACGGAATCGCCCAGGCAGCCACGCATCGCCAGCGGCCCATCGAAATCCCGCCGGACGGAAACTTTTCCGATACTTTCTGGGATGGCCACAAGGCCATCATCTCGAACAGCTTTCCCTCCGGCCACGCAATCGAGGCATTTGGAATCGCCACCGTGATAGCAAGACGCTATCGAAAGCACCGTTGGGTTCCGTGGGTCGCCTACGGAGCTGCGGCCGTCATCAGTTTTTCGCGCATAACAATACAGTCACACTTCCCGTCGGACGTGTTTCTCGGGGCTGCCATCGGTTATACCGTCGCGCGTTACGATGTTCTCCGCGGGCAGTGACGCGTACGCTTCCAGGACCCAACAAGAAAATCCACAGAGTTTCCGTTTTTCGCCTGTCAGGATAAACTTACAGGCGGCGGGATTTCGCATGCCGCCATCTAAACTCATATGAAAATTCTTACTGTTGACGAAATGCGCGCAGCCGACCGTTTGACGACGGAGCGGTACGCAATTCCGAGCCTCGCGCTGATGGAGAACGCCGGTTCGGCGATTACACGATTTATCGCCGCGCACTTTTCGCCGCTCAAGCGACGGCGCGTCGTCGTATTGTGCGGCAAAGGGAATAACGGTGGAGACGGTTTTGTCGTCGCGCGCAAACTGCGTGAACTTGGCGGGCAGCCAATCGTCTTACTTTTCGCTGATCCTTCCGAACTAACGGGCGATGCCGCCGAGAATTTTCGACGCCTGCATACCGCATCGATTGAAACAGCGGTCATCCGTGACGCGACCGCATGGGGTCAGGCGCGAAACTCACTCGCGGATGCGGCGGTTATTGTCGATGCTCTTTTTGGGACGGGCCTGCGCGGGTCAGTTGAAGGTCTGCTGGCTCAGGTGATTCAAGACGTCAACGCGCATGAACACCGTACGTGTATTGTCTCAGTGGATATTCCTTCCGGACTCTTGGGAGATACAGGCGAGGTTGCCGGTCCAGCAGTTGTTGCCGATTACACAATCACTTTTACTGCTCCGAAAGTTGGGATGATCGCAGCGTCGGCGCGGCCGTGGATCGGTCGACTGACAGTTGCCGACATTGGTTCGCCTCGTGCGCTGATTGAGGAAATTTCTCAGAGCAACGTGCGCTGGTTGGAGCCGTGGGAATTCCGCTCGCTGCCAACGGGGCGAAAGGCCGACTCGAACAAAGGTCTGTACGGCCACGCATTGATTGTTGCTGGCTCGACCGGCAAAGCCGGGGCTGCGGCTCTGGCGGCCATGGGCGCGTTGCGTGTAGGCGCGGGCCTGGTTACCGTCGCAACGCCTGAACCGGTACTTCGCACTGTTGCCGGATTTGCGCCGGAAATCATGACCGAGCCCTTGCACGCCACCGCTGCGGGAACGATTGCGCGCGACGTTTTTGACTCGGGCGGTTTCGCGAAGATCCTCGACGGAAAAACTGTACTGGCCCTCGGCCCTGGATTAACCACGCAAGCAGAAACACAGCAGTTCGTCCGGTCGATTATCACGAGTCCACGGCAAATTCCAATCATCCTGGATGCCGATGGTCTGAATGCTTTCGCCGGACGCGCCGACGAGCTTCGCGGACCACGCGAAACGCTCGCGGTAACTCCGCATCCGGGCGAAATGGCGCGGCTAATCAGCAGTACCGTCAAGGATGTCCAGTCCCGTCGCCTCGAAGTGGCGCGCAAAGCCGCAAGCGATTGGCAAGCGTTCGTCATACTGAAGGGCTATCAAACAATTTTGGCGGCGCCCGATGGCACGGCGTGGATTAATTCCACTGGCAATCCGGGCATGTCGACGGGCGGTACCGGAGATGTGTTAACGGGAATGCTGGCGGGTATTACGGCGCAATTGGGAGCGCAGAATTGGCCCCTGGCGCTTGCATGCGGCGTCTACTTGCACGGCTTGGCGGGCGATTTAGCTGCTGAGGAATTCGGCGAGGCGCCACTCATCGCCACCGATGTCATTCGGGCAATCCCCAACGCGTGTGCGCAACTCCGCGACGCGATTCAGGCGCTGTGATATGCCGGCTGTCGAAATTCTCTCTCGCTCGACAGAGGACACGATTTTCCAGGGAAGGGAACTGGCCGCCAGTTTACGCGCGCCGCTTTTGGTCCTTCTAACCGGCGAGTTGGGTGCAGGCAAGACGACCCTGGCCAAGGGCATCATCAGCGGCCTCGGAGTTGCCGCCGAAGAAGACATCACCAGCCCGACTTTCACACTGATTCACACCTTCACCGGCCGCGTTAAAGTCTTTCACGTGGACCTCTATCGTGTCTCAGATGTACACGATTTCGACACTCTAGGCTTGGAGGACCTTTTCGCTGAGCCTGCGATTGTGTTGATCGAATGGCCCGAACGCATGCGCCTGCGTACAGACTGGCCCGTACTGCGCATCGCACTCGAGCACGTCGCCGAAGACGCGCGAAAAATTACTATCGCCGAAATCGTGCCGGAGAAATTCGCGCGACGAAGCGGCGGCGAACCATAGAACACCAAACAGAGCGCCTCCCGAGTTAATCGTAGGCACGCTAGTGATGCCAGCGCTGAATTGCTCGCCACAGTTCAGCGAGCAGCGGCCAAAGCACGGAAATGCCGAGCAGCACCGCCATGATTTTGCGTCTCGCGGCTATTCCAAATCGCCAAGCCGCGTCAGGTCCGTGGCGTTCGCAGAAGCCATCCTCGAGCGCTGGCTCCTCGCATCGCTCGCCGGATCTTCCCAGGTGCAGACAGCGGGGTTCCTGTCCCACCGCGGGGTTAACGACTTGGTCTCTCATCCTTGCGCCACTCTCGCATTCTGCTACAGTCAAAAGAGTAAGGCCAGATTGGTCTAATGCCGGACACCACCACCGCAACGCCGGCACGCCCGGCGCGCCTGAAGCTCGAGCCGTATTCTGCCGAGTTGCGCCTCGCGGCACTCACGCCCGGCATCGACAATATCCACTTTGATGTTTATCTAAGTTCCCGATTTCTCGAAACCGGGCGGCAGTACATGGCCGATCTCGTGCGCCAGGCGGCGTCCCTCCAGCAGTTCTTCGGCGTCGAATCGCGCCAGTCGCGCACGAGTGACTCCTCGCAGTTCCGAAAACTGCTGAGCGAGCTCTTGCAATCTGGAATTACGCGGGCGCAGTTCGAAAAAAACATCGAGTTCGATTTACTCCTCCGTCTGGCCGTGCTGAAGTTCTTTACCCAAGAGCTTGCCAGCGAATTTTCCAGCTTGATCGTCGAATGCAAGGAGCTTATCCGTTCCAGGGGTTCCGTCTTCGAACACAGCGAGCAGGCCCACGTGAAGCGCGCACAAATCGCCGAGCTGCAATCGAATCGTAAGACCATCGTGCGTCGCGCTGGCCAAACGTTGTTTCACATCCTCAAGGAACTGGATGAGACGGTGCTCGCGAAATCGCGCCGTGCGCTTTTTGGCGAAGATTTTGCGGACACCTACGAGTTGCTCACCAACCGGCTCCTCTTCGTTGAAAACGGAAACGACGATTATCTTTTCTTGGAACACTATGTGCTCCTCGGTAATTTCTTGCAGGACCCTGACCGCTTCGAAAATTTCGATACGCTGCTGATCGATTTTCTTCGCGACTTTGTTATCACGGAGGCAGCCTCGGAAGAACTTCGCCGCGCTCAGGAAACATACGGGAAGCTCGTTGAACAGGCTCTCGGCAAGCGTTCCGCATTGGCTAAGCTGGAGGACGAGCAAGAGGAAGCGCTACGCAAGGTCGGCGGCGGTGAAGGTTTTCTTCCTGGAATCTTCAAACGTCGCGGCGGCGTGGAAGCGGAAGCGAATCTGGCTGTGTTGCGTCGGCGCCAGGCGGACCTCGAATTTCAACTCGCGGAAATTAGCCCGGAACTCGAAGCGGCCAAGCAAAAGGTAGACTTCCTGACCGAGGAATTTCGCAGTCGATTGGGCGATTATCTCAGCGAGCCGCAGAATGCCCGACGTTTGTTTGATCCATCGGCGGGTGGTCAAGGAGCGGGCGAAGCAGAAATCCGCGAGCGCTTGCTCGAGGAATTGCACCGGCGTCTCGAGGAGCGGGATCTTCTTGGATACGTGGTCGCGAGTTACGAAGTCTGCAATCTTTATAACGATTTCTGCCCGCCTGTTCACTTGCAGCAGCTCAGGCGCGCCTTGTTGTCTCGCGACGAAATGAAACGCGTCGAAAAAGTGCTGGGCCAATTTCCGGCGCGCAATTTTTCGCTCAAACGCATCGAGGAAGCCTCGAAAGCTTTGCGCCGCTACTCCCACGACGAATCGCGCGCCTTGGTGCTGCGTTTCGTGCAGGACTTGATGCGTCTCCGGCGCGATCGCCGAAATTATCATCACGTCGCGGCCTGGCTCGAGAAAATCAATCTGGTGCGCTCGGACCGCCAGCGCGAGCTCTCTCGCGTCAATAACACTCTCTACGAATTCGTGTTCTCCGATGAGCGCCGCGGCACCGATGATCCGGTCGTGTCGCACACGGTCATCAAGGCCGACGTTCGCGGCTCGACGGAAATAACCAAAGATCTGCTGGCGCGCGGTCTTAACCCCGCATCGCATTTCAGCCTGACGCTTCACGAACCCGTCAAGCGCCTCCTCGAGCGCCACGGCGCGGCGAAAGTATTCCTGGAAGGCGACGCAATCATCCTGGCCATCTACGAAACGGAATCGAATCGCGCCGGCCAACGCGCCGTGGCGAAAGCATGCGTGCTCGCGCGCGAGATTATTGAAGTGACGCAGGCGTATAACGCGAAAGCTGAAGCTGGAAATTTGCCGCGGCTCGAGCTCGGCATCGGCGTAGCGTTTCAAAATTCGGCGCCGTCCGTCTGGTCCGATGGCGACTCGAAGATCATGATCTCGAAGGCCCTGAATCTTTCCGACCGTCTGTCGAGCTGCTCCAAGATGGCGCGCCGTTTATTCGCCAAAAACCCTTCGCCATTTCGCGTGTTCCTGTTGCAGACCTTGATCGTCGAAGGCGCGGGCGAGGAAGAAGGCGATGAACTGTTGATGCGCTATAACATGAATGGCATCGAGCTCAACGAGGAGGGTTTCCAGAAACTCACCGGCGAGATTTCACTTTTCCCGCTGGAAGGAAGTTTTCCCATGCCGTGGGGGAAAGATCGCGCGCAACTTTTCTACGGCGAATTGCCCTTCGGCGATTCGCTTGAACCGATTGTGATTCGCCGCGGAATGACGCGCGAACTCCAGGCCGGCGGCAAAATCGGCGGCCCGACGAACCGTCCTTACTTCGAAGTCTGCGTCCATCCCAAGCTTCTCGAACTCGCCCGCAAAAAAGTCGGCGCGACAAAGCGCTGAGACCGCAACACCTTTCTTCTTTTTGTGCTCCTGCTCTCTTCTTGCATGGCAACTTTCGCCATTTTGCTAAGCAGCGCGTGCAAATTCGACTGCTTTGCCGCCCCGTCCTCTCCCGTTATACTTCCAGCGGAGGCGAAAATGGTCCGGTGACTGTCCCGGCCTTCAAAGCCGGCGATTCGGCTCCTAGCGAGTCGAATGGTGGGTTCGACTCCCACACGCTTCCGCCAACGCTCTTTGGTTCTTGACACAAGGACTCAGGGACTTTCATTCGCATTCCCGGACAGGGAAGGCTGTATCCTTCAAAATCGACATTCAACAGATTGGAGGCCGGAATGAAGATCGAAATCGTTCACTGCCCAACGTGAGAGAACAACAAGGCTAACGTCACGAGTCTCGTGGCCCTCATCAAGAAGCGATTAGGAATTGATCCCGTCCTCACCCCCGGTAAAACCGGTCAGTTCGAAGTGCTCGCGGACGGCGAAAAGATTACCCAGCGGGGAGGGAACTGGCTCACGCGGAAGTTTGGCGCAGGCTATCCCGATCTAGACGCAGTTGTCTCGCAGATTGAAAAGCACCGTACGAGTGGCGCGGCTTGATGCGTCGTGCGAATGCTTGACCGAAACTCATTTTGCAGCGTGGTGAGTGTTCCAATGCCGCGTCAGTGCCCGCCGATGGAATCTCGGACAACTCCATACTCTCCGCCCCAGTGGTCCGTCATCTGGCTGCGGATTTCCCACAACTCGGGGAAGAACCGCACGCGCAAGCCTTCATTCAACAGGTCGACCGAACGCCCCTTTAACGATTTTGCTCCCAGGCCAATCGTGCGCATGATCAACTGCATGTGCACTGCCCGGAATCGTTGAAATAGCTCGTCGAATTCCGCGAATGCCTCGGCGACTACGTAGGCGTCCGAGTGACTGTATTCGGAA
>DASRQP010000116.1:0-1517 GCA_035696585.1 Candidatus Acidiferrales bacterium
GTTTCGCCCAATACGCTTCACGCGTATCTAAGCGCGATCATGATGGGGCTCAAGGGCATGCAGGTGGCCGAGAACGCCAAACATCTTCTCGCCGGTCTCGCAGGTCTTCAGGGCCAGCTCGATTCGTTCGCCAAAGTTTACGACACGCTTGGCGGACATATCCGGCACGCCCAGCAGTGCTACGACGAAGCGGAGCGCAAGCTCGATCGCACGCAGGGAAATCTGGAACAAATGGCGCAAGGCACACTTCCCGAAATCACGGAAAAGGCCCTCGAGGCCGCATCCATAGATTGATTGTGCCCGCACCTTTCCTTATTGCCCATTTAAGGCTTCGCCAGCCGCGCGAATGAGCGCCTGCAGGTCGCTTGATGAATTCGCGGCGGCGATTTTCGCGAATTCCTTTCGCGCTCCGCGAATATCAACGCGCCCCGAGCGCACCTTCGCCAAAATATTCCCGATGTGTCGTTTCTCTTCACCGTTAGCCAGCTTATCCGCCGCTTGCAGAAAGTCCCGCGCCGCTTGGACGTTCGCCGATTGCGCCTCCGGTTCTAGCGTCGCTGCGTACGAAAAATCTCCCGCGCGTAGCCCTTTTACTTCGATCGTAGCGGAATTGGGTGTCCCGCCGCTCGTCCGCACATGCGCGCGCTCGCCGTGCCTGAATGCGACAATCTCTGGAGTCATGTTCCGCACATCCAGTCCGACCGGCTGCGTCGTCCCAGTTATGTGCAACACCAGCTTTCCTTTCTTCCCGGGCCTCACGCTGTCGCGAATCGTATCGGGCAACACATCCACAAGCGCTGTTTGCGCCGAAACCTGGCTTTCGCCGGTTTTCGCGGCAAGTCGCACGCTTCCCGGCACGGTCTTTGACGACGCGAGAATCACAAGCTCGGTCGGCGAAGCAGCCAGCACGAATGCGCGCTTCCCGTCCAATTCAACTTGATTCCGATCCGCGTCGCCCTGAAAACCATTACCTGCAATAGTGAAGCGCTCCTTCAGTGCAACCATCGCGGGCGCTGCGGCAATCTCTAATTTCTCCGCAGTCGGCCGATGCAAAACATCCGCGGCTGCGCGTATCTCTGTCCCCGGAATTTGCGCGATCAGAATTCCCGTATCCGGCGGCCCTAAGAAATGCGCGCGGCCGCTCTCATCCGTGGTCACCACTTCACCATTCGACAACACGAGCTTGACTCCCGCGACGATGCGCCCATCTGCCAAGAGGACTGCCAATGTTGCGGACCGTCCCGATACCAATTCCAACGGCAGCACAATCGACTGCGGCAAAGCTGTCGGCGCGGAAGCTTGGGCGCCCGCCACAGCCGTCATTGCCGTCGAGGCAGCCAACCATAGCGCGAAATGTTTCGTCCAGACAGGGCACGACATACCGAGATTCTATCGCGCCAGGGCCCCGCGGTCGAATGCGTCTCCACGTTTCCATGCAAGAAATCGTACGACGGCCTTTTCTTGTACTGCGGTACAGCGTTTGTTAGCCTAGCCTGCGTTCGCATCTCCGTCTGGCG
>DASRQP010000117.1:0-2722 GCA_035696585.1 Candidatus Acidiferrales bacterium
CTTCTCCGAACACAGCCACGGGTTCCGGCCGAAACGCTCGGCGCATCAAGCGGTAGCCAAGGCGCAGCAATACATCGCCGCGGGAAATCGCTGGGTGGTAGACCTCGATCTTGAGAAATTCTTTGATCGGGTCAATCACGATAGACTGATGGCATCGATCTCTCGACGGGTGACCGACAAGAGAATGCTCCAGTTGATCGGAGCGTTCTTGAAAGTGGGTGTGCTGGAGAACGGGCTGGTGAGTCCGGCGGAGGAAGGAACACCGCAAGGTGGCCCGCTTTCTCCCCTACTATCGAACATCGTGCTCGACGAACTCGACCGGGAACTGGAACGGCGTAAGCATCGCTTCGTACGGTATGCGGATGATTGCAACATCTACGTCCGTAGCCAACGAGCGGGTCAGCGGGTGATGAATAGTGTCACCGGCTTCCTCACGCGACAGCTCAAGCTCAAGGTGAACGAGACCAAGAGTGCGGTGGCTCGACCAGTAGAGCGAAAGTTCTTGGGTTTCAGCTTCAGCAACAACAAGGAACCGAAACGGCGCATCGCGCCGAAGGCCGTGTTGCGCTGCAAGCAGAAAATCCGGGCACTGACGCGACGGACGCGAGGGATCAGTCTAGAGCAAATGCTGAAGGAACTGACGGCCTACTTAAGGGGCTGGAAGAGCTACTTCGGCTTCTGTCAGACACCCTCGGTGCTGAAGGCTCTGGATGAATGGACACGGCGTCGGTTGCGATCCATGATCTGGAAGCAATGGAAACGCGGGAAGCAGCGGTACGGGCAGCTACGTCAACGCGGGGTAGGTAAGGACCTCGCTGCACAAACGGCGGGCAGTCCTCACGGTCCGTGGCGTGTGGCGAACAGTCCGGCCCTGTCTTTCGCACTTCCCATCGCTTACTTCGACTCTCTTGGCCTTCTTCGGCTGTCCGTTGGCGATGCGTAACCCTCTGAACCGCCCGATGCGGACCCGCATGTCGGGTGGTGTGGCAGGGGAGAGCGGGCGACCGCTCCCCCTATGCCGATTACGCTGGAGAATTGTTGCTGCTTAGTGCAGCTCTCAGCGCAGGACAGACTCCAGCGCCTCTTTCAATTCCGGATGCCGAAACGCGTAGAGCTGTGACTGCAATTTTTGCGGCGCAACGCGCTGGCTTGAAAAAAGCAGCGCATCCGCCATTTCGCCCATCGCCAAACGCAGAGCCACGCGAGGCGCGGGGAAAAGCGCGGGCCGATGGAGCACGCTTGCGAGCACGCTGGTGAATTCAGCATTGGTGACAGGATTCGGCGAAACGGTATTCACCGCCCCGCGAATGGAATCGTTTTCGATTGCGTAACGAATCACGGAGACCACTTCGTCGAGCGTAATCCAGCTCATCCATTGCCGCCCGTTGCCGAGCCTTCCGCCCACGCCCAAGCGAAATGGAACGAGGATGCGCTTGAGCGCGCCGCCATTCGCCGCAAGAATAATTCCAAAACGTAGCATCACCGTGCGAATGCCCAGGCGCTCGGCTTGGGTGGCTTCCGCTTCCCATTCGCGGCAGGTCTGCGCAAGAAAATCATTGCCGGGCGCGGCGGATTCAGTGAGCGTTTCGTCGCCACGGTCACCGTAGTAGCCGATGGCCGACGCGGCAACAAACACGTGCGGCTTCTGTTTCAGTTGCGCAAGGCCCGCGACAAGATGGCGAGTTGCGTCGACGCGGCTGCGGCGCAGAATTTGCTTGCGCGCGGGCGTCCAGCGACCGTCGGCGATGGACGCGCCGGCCAGATGCACGAGCGCGTCGGCGCCTTCCATCCCTGCTAGGTCAATCGAGCCTGTCGGCGGCTCCCAGCGGATATTCTCAGCAGCGGGACCCGACTGCGAAGGCGAGCCGGAGCGAACGAGCCGCGCGATGGAATGACCGTCGGGGCGCAGCGAATTTACCAGCGCGCTGCCCACCATCCCAGACGAGCCCGAGATAAGAATTTTCACGCCGCGCTCCTCACCAGTAAGGTCCTCAGTCGCAGCCCGCGAACTGCATACGTTACGGCGTCATCGTACGCGCGTCAAGAAGCGCTGTGCTGCGCAGTTTTGCACACGCGTATCCTTGGAGGATGGCGAACTGAGACCTGGGCACGATAGAATGCAGGGATGCTGGTGCGCGTGCTTTTTTTTGGGCAATTGAAGGAAATCGTAGGGAAGGCCGAGGACGGCTGCGTGACTCCCGAAGGCGCGCGCCTGGAAGACGTCTTTGCAAATTACGCGGCGGATTTTCCCCGACTTGCGCAGTTCAAAGATTCAGTCGCCGCGGCGATCAATCACGAGTACGCGCCTTGGGATGCGCGTATCCGTGCCGGTGACGAAGTAGCGTTTCTGCCGCCAGTGAGCGGCGGTCAGCAGACGGGTATTGTCGAGGACATTTACAAAATTGTACGCGAGCGCATTCCCACCGAGGAAATTCTCGCCAGCTTGAAAGCGCCTGTAGATGGCGCGGCGATTGTATTCGAAGGCATCGTTCGCAACCATTCGCGCGGAAAGCAAACCTTATACCTCGAGTACGAGGCGTATGAAGTGATGGCGCTCGTAAAAATGCAGCAGATCGGCGCAAAGATGCGCGAGCAATTCGCGATTGACCGTTTGGCGATGGTGCACCGGCTCGGACGCCTGGAAATTGGCGAGACCAGCGTGGTCATCGGCGTCAGCGCGGCACACAGAGGCGCGGCGTTCGATGCATGCCGCTACGGAATC
>DASRQP010000118.1:0-4144 GCA_035696585.1 Candidatus Acidiferrales bacterium
AAATTCCCGCAGCCGAAAATCCTCGCGGAATGGCTCGAGGCTGCTGGATTTGCGAACGTGCAATATGAACGTTGGACCTGCGGCATCGTGGCGCTCCACCGCGGAACGAAAAGCAGTTGAAAGTCGAAAGTCCCTTAGCTCTCAACTCGCGGCTCTCGACCGTCCCTTCAATTCTCCAGCCCTAGCGCCCGAATCTTATGCAGCAGCGTTTTGTACGACACGCCGAGCTGCTCTGCGGCTCGCGATTTGTTCCACTTCGATTCGCGCAGCGCCGCCTCGATCTTGAACCGCTCCACATGCTGCACCGCGCGCTGCGCCACCTCTTCCAACGGACCATCCCAAAGAAATTTGTCGTCCAGCATCCCGTCGGGCATTTCCTTTGCGCCAGGCCGCGGTAAAGGCAATTGCAAGTCTTCAGCGCTGATTTCGTTCTTGTCCGCCAGGATCGCCGCTCGTTCGATGCTGTTTTGCAGTTCGCGCACGTTTCCTGGCCATTGATGGCCGCGCAAGCGCGCGCGCGACGCGTTGGTGAATTCCAGCGTGGGCTTGCGGAATTCACGGCGGAAGCGTTCCAGAAAATGCTCGGCCAGCAGAATCACATCATCGCCGCGCTCGCGCAACGGCGGAATCGTAATGGGCACCGACGAAATACGAAAATATAGATCTTCGCGAAAAGTCTTCCGTTCCACGGCCTCCTGCAGATTCTTGTTCGTCGCCACCAGAATACGCACATCCACGTCGATCTCTTGCGTGCCTCCAACGCGCTCGAAGCGCCGTTCCTCCAGAACGCGCAGCAACTTGCTCTGAATCGCGAGTGGCAACTCGCCAATCTCATCCAGAAAAATCGTTCCGCGATGCGCCAGCTCGAGTTTGCCGATTTTGCGCGCGCCCGCACCGGTATACGCTCCGCGTTCGTGGCCGAATAACTCGTTTTCGACCAGCCCTTCCGGAATCGCGGCGCAATTCAGAGCCACAAACGCGCAGTCCTTTCTCCGGCTCAAATGATGTAGCGCGCGCGCGAACAGTTCTTTCCCTGTGCCGCTCTCTCCCAGCAGCAGCACGGTTGAGTCCGTCGGCGCAACGCGTTGGACCATCTGGCTCGCCGCTTGCATCGACGGATGTTCCCCAACAATGCGCGGAAAGCCATAACGCTCCGCGTATTCCTCGCGCAGCAGCAAATTCTCGCGGAGCAATTCCTGCTGCCGCGCCGCCCGCGCAAGCAGTAATTTCAAATGCTCCAAATCAACTGGCTTCTGTATGAAATCAAACGCGCCATCTTTCATCGCCGTCACGGCATCTTCGACGGAGCCATAAGCGGTAATAAGGATTACGGGAATCATCGGGTCGGCGCGCCGCGCTTCGCGAAGTACATCCAAGCCGGATGCGCCGGGAAGTTTCAGGTCGGTAAGGACGGTGAGGTAACGCTTGTTGCGGACTTTATCGATGGCCGAAGTGCCGTCAGGAGCTTCATCAACTGCGTAGCCGGCTTTCTCCAAAGCTTTGCGCAACATCGCGCGCAGCTCGGGTTTATCCTCGACGAGGAGGACTGCTTCCATTGTGCCGCGCTACTCTCTCGCCCAGCCGGGATCGCCACCTGCTTGGCGGAGTTCGCTCTCGAGTGTCGAGATGGCCTGCTGGTCAGCGTCGACCTCTTTTTTCTTATCGTCGATCGCTTTTTGCTTTTTGATGATGTCGCTGCGATCCACCGACTGCATCAGGGCCTTGGTCGGATCAGGATAATATTGAAGCTGTAGTTGATCTGATTCGCGTTGCATGACGGAAAGTTCCGACTGATCCTGCGCCAGTTTCTGGCGCGCATCCGCAAATTTTTTGCGCCATGTGGCCTCATCGCTGTTCTTCGCCGAAGAACTCGCCTCGCCGGCACCCGTGGTTTTGTCCGACGAAGCAGATGACTTGCCTGACGTCTCGGCCGCCGTGCTGCCAACCACGGACACCGCTCCAGGTGTAACGGGAATATTGTCGTTGGTAAAAACCGCTGACGCCTTCGGCGCATTCTTTTGCGCTTCGCGGGCTTTGCGCGCGGCTTCGACCAGCGGATCAGATTTCGCCGCCGGTTGCGTTCCGGAAGCCTGAGTTTTCGATGGCGCGGACGCCTGTGATTGGCTAGATTGCTGGGTTTGTTGCGCCTGGGAGCAGTGCGGTGCAACGAAAAACACAACCATTGCCGCCAGCCAGATTCCTTTTCGCATAGCCTTCACCTCATCTCTAAGCAGCATTTTCGTCACCTGCTCCATGCCGGATCGCCGCCGGCCTTGCGCAATGCGTCTTCCAAATCGTCAATCGCCTTTTGATCCGTTGCGACCTGCTTTTCCTGGTCGAGCATCGCCTGCTGTATCTTTACGGAATCCGTTTCGTTGAAATAGCGGGTAAACCCGAGCGCGTTGTAATTGCTTTTCAGTTCGGCGAGTTTGTCCTTGTCTTCGCGAAGCTTCAAACGCGCTACGCCGAATTTCTGGCGCCACATCTTTTCGTCGTTTTTTGCGTCCTGCGCCTCAAGAGCCCGAGCGCTCGCCGAGGAATCGGCCGAGGCTGATGTATTGCCCACGACGGAGATCGCTGTGGCGGATGTCGGCATATTTTCGTTGGTGAATACCACTGGAGGCGTGGGCGTAACTTTCTTGGCTTGACGCGCTTTGCGCGCCGCCTCGACCAAGGGGTCAGCTTTTGTCGGCGACGCCGATGCCGAGCCCGATTTCTGAGCCTCCGATTGTGCTCCAGTTTGCGTTTGCCCCGTAGACTGCGCTTGCGAAGCCTGTTGCGCCACCGAGGCGTACGGTACCGAGAAAAACAGCGCAACGGCTGTCAGCCAGATTCCTTTCCGCATAGCATCACCTCGGAAGCGCAATACGGACGCCTATTCCCTTCAGTTTAGATGCAGCCGCAGTCTCAGGCAATTGAACAGGTGCCAGGCGCTACCGCAAAGGTAACCATAAGTCGAATTCAGCGCCTCCTCCCGCGCGGTTGCGCACCTCTACCCGGCCCCCGTGCTGCAAGGCTATCTTTTGCACCAAAGCGAGGCCCAACCCAGTCCCTGTCGACTTCGTGGTGAAGAAAGGCACGAATATCTTGTCGAGATCCCCAGGCGGAACCCCCGGCCCGTTATCGCGTACCGCAATGCATTGCCAGCGTTGCCCGGCGTGACCCTCCTGGCCGCCCGCGATTATCACCTCGCCCGCGTGCCCGTTGGACGACGCAGCTTCCGACGCATTGCGAGCCAGGTTCAGCAGCGCCTGACGCAGCAGGCCTGCATCGCCGGAGACCGTTCCAAAGACGCCCTCGGTGCGGATTGTCGCTCCAGGAACCGCAGCGCCAATCTCATCCGCGACTTGTTCCACCACCTCGGCCAGCTCAAAATCCTCCTGCGCCAGTTCCAGAGGCCGGGCGAACCGGAGAAATTCCGTCACCACGTGCGTGAGCGATTTTGTCTGATCCAGAATTTTTTCCGCGCTTTCACCGATTTCCGACGATGCCGCTTCGCTGCGAATCATCTGTGCGTAGCCAGAAATCGTCGCAAGCGCATTCTTGAATTCGTGCGCGATTCCGGCCGACATTTCGCCCAGCGCCGCCAAATTCTCCTTCCAGCGCATCTGTTTCTGCAACGTGGCCAGTTCGGTCAGATCGCTCATCAGGCACAGCGCGCCCGCGATTTTCTGTGTCGGTGCCGCGCCGGGCCCTTCGACCAGCGTATTGCGCGCTGTCCGGTAGATCGGCGAAATCGTGACGCCCAACTGGCGAAGCTCTCCGGAAGGCGTCGTGTGCGGCACTTCGCCACGCTGGAAAGTCTGCCCGTCTCTCAAGCACGCCGTCAGCATTTCGGTCAGCGTCGAATCCTGCCCCAGAATTTCCGTGTATCGCCGGTATTGCAACCCGCGAATATCCAGATTCTTTTCCGCGGCCGGATTTGCCGAGCTGATAATCCCTGTCGCGTTCACCAGCAGGAGGCCCGCGGGCATGTTGCGCGTCACCGCCTCGCTCAACCGCTCCGTTTCTTGCGCGCGCTCTTTTTCGACTTGATGTAGGCGAGCCAGTTCCTGTTCCTGCTCGCGCAGACGTGCAATCACGCCTTGCATCGAAGCCGTCATAAATGCCGATGGGTTTTCGGAATTCACGCGAAAGGAATCCT
>DASRQP010000119.1:0-5881 GCA_035696585.1 Candidatus Acidiferrales bacterium
AGTACGCGGCTCGCAAGCGTGCCGGCAAAAACGCGAGAATTGGTCCAGCCAGATAAGTCCACACGATGGTTTGCCTTGGCTCCCCAAGTTAGGTGGGTTGCCGCGCGCGAACAAGCTCCGTTTCGGGCTCGACGACGAAAACGACAATCCGCCGATACAAATTGGAGAGGCGCTTTACTGCCACGCTCAACTAAGGTTACGCTTAACCCACTTTCCTCTGCCCAACTGTTCGAGGAGGCGCCATGTATGCTCGAGTAACGCAGTTCCACATCGTGCCGGACAAGCTCGATTCGTTTCTTGCGGCTCTGCAGGATGCGGTTCCTCACGCGCATCAACAGCACGGGTTTCGTGCGCTTATCGTTCTTCGAGCAGAGGCGCCCGCATCCACCGCCGACGTGCGGGTCATGTCTTTGTGGGACTCGGTCGAGGATTTGCAAGCCGGCGAGCAGAACTTTTATTTTTACCATGCACTCGCGAAGGTCATGACGTCTTCGAAAGGCTTCCCGTTGATCGAAGGCCAGCAAGTGCTCTTCGCCGATTTCCCGGCAGGCACCCCGGCCAAGCGCCACGATAGCTCCACCGACGAAACCAAATTCTAAATACGACTCTCTGCTGATTCGCTGCAACTCATGGCCTTGACCGTGATTGCCGCGGCCAGTAAGCTACCTGTTCCCAGCAACTGGGCAGACAGGTGAGAGCGCGTCAGCGCTTTCAGAAATGACGATGGCTTCCATACAAATTACGCTGCCGGATGGGGCGAAGCGCGAAGTCGCTGGTGGGACCACTCCCGCCGAAATCGCGCGGCAAATTTCGCCGCGCCTGGAAAAAGAGGCGCTCGTTGCGCGCGTTGACGGCGAATTGTGGGATCTTTCTCGTCCGCTCGATGAAAATACTTCGCTCGCGATTCTGACTCCGAAAGACCCCGAAGCAATTCAAGTGCTGCGCCATTCCGCCGCGCATTTGCTTGCCGCCGCGGTCATTGAACTTTTCCCCAACGTAAAACTGGGTATCGGCCCGCCGATTGACAACGGCTTTTTCTACGATTTCGTTCGGAGCGAGCCGTTCACGCCCGAAGACCTGGAACGCATCGAGAAAAAGATGCGTGAGCTTGCTTCCCAGAACATTCCAAACGAGCGCAAGCTATTGCCCAAGGCCGAGGCGCTGAAGTTTTATCGCGACGCGCAGCAGGAATTCAAATGCGAGCTGATCGAGGAAAAAGCCATCGAGCCCATGGTGTCGTTTTACACCACGGGAAAATTCATCGACTTCTGCAAGGGCCCCCACATTCCTTCGACCGGCCGCATCAAGGCGTTCAAATTAATGAGCGTTGCCGGCGCGTACTGGAAAGGCCACGAAGGCAATCCGCAGATGCAGCGGATTTACGCGGCTTGTTTTTACACGCAGGCCGAGCTTGATGAATACCTGCACAAGCTCGAAGAAGCCAAGCGCCGCGACCATCGCAAGCTCGGGCAGGAGCTCGATCTTTTCAGCATTCAAGACGAAGCCGGCCCTGGGCTGATTTTCTGGCATCCCAAGGGCGGTCTCATCCGCACGATTGTCGAGGACTGGCTGCGCGCGGAACTGCTGCGCCGTGGCTACGATCTCGTCTTCACTCCGCACGTCATGCGCCTCGATTTATGGAAGACGAGCGGGCACACTGGCTTTTATCGCGACAGCATGTTCAGCCCCATCGAAATCGAGAAGGCCGATTACCAGATCAAGCCGATGAATTGCCCCGGCCACATTTTGATTTACAAGTCGCATCTGCGCAGCTATCGCGATTTGCCGCTGCGCTATGCCGAACTGGGCACCGTTTATCGTTATGAACGTTCCGGCGTTTTACACGGATTGCTGCGCGTGCGCGGCTTCACGCAGGATGACTCGCACATTTTCTGCCGGCCGGATCAAATCGAATCCGAGGTTGCGGGATGCCTGGATTTCGCATTCGCCGTGATGAAGACCTTTGGGTTCGACCGCTACGAAGTAGAACTCTCGGAATGGGATGCCGCGCATCCGGAAAATTACGCCGGCAAAGCGGAAGACTGGAATCGCGCTACAGCCGCGCTCTCCGATACTCTTCAGCGCATGAAAATTCCGTTCAAGCGTATCGAAGGCGAAGCCGCGTTTTACGGTCCAAAGATCGACGTGAAATTAATCGATGCGATTGGCCGCCCCTGGCAACTGACCACCGTACAATTCGATTTCAATTTGCCCGCGCGCTTCGCCCTTGAATACGTTGGCGAAGACGGCGCGCGCCATCAGCCGTTGATGGTCCATCGCGCGTTGCTCGGCTCGGTCGAGCGTTTCTTCGGCATTCTGATCGAGCACTATGCCGGCGCGTTTCCCGTGTGGCTTGCACCCGTGCAGGCCAGCATTTTGCCGCTCAGCGAGAAATTTTCAGAGTACGCGAAATCCGTTGAGACGAAACTGCGCGCCGCGGCCGTTCGCGTTCATGTCGACGACCGCAACGAAAAGTTGCAGGCCAAAATCCGCGATGCGCAACTCCAAAAAATTCCGTACATGCTCATCGTGGGCGCCAAAGAGGCCGACTCCGGCGCCGTGTCCGTGCGCCATCGCTCCAAGGGCGACCTCGGCCCGCAACCACTCGACCAATTCATTGCCGCGCTGCGCAGCGAAAGCGAATCCAAATCCCACGATTGAAATAGCCGTTCTCCACGCCGATGAATATTCAAATTCGCCAATCGACTCCCGCGGATATTCCCATCTTGCGTGAATTGATCGATGCCTCTGTCCGCGGATTGCAGGCGCGAGACTACACGCCCGCTCAAATTGAACTCGCGCTAAGGATGGTCTGCGACGTGGATAGCCAGCTGATTGCGGACGGAACGTATTTCGTTGCGGCAATCAAGTCGTCCGAAAACAATGATTCCGTAATCGCCGGATGCGGCGGCTGGAGCAAACGCAAGACCCTCTATGGTGGCGACCGCTGGGCGGGGCGGGAAGACGCGCTTCTCGATCCGGCCTGCGACGCCGCAAAGATTCGCGCATTCTTTATCCATCCAGCATGGGCCCGGCGCGGCATCGGCGGCATGATTCTCGAAGCGTGCGAATCAGCCGCACGGTCCGCGGGCTTTACGCGCTTTGAAATGGGCTCCACGTTGACAGGCGTACCGTTCTACCGCGCTAAAGGCTACGTCGAGTTGGAACGTCTCGAAGTTCCGCTCTCGAATGATGTCTCGTTTCCAATAGTGCGAATGTCCAAACACGCATAGGCGCAAGAGGAAACGAGATAGTTTGCGACGGTGTGTGGTATCTTCACGGAAATGCCAGATACCATTCCTGTCTTGACACAAGAAGAGAAACCCTTGCGCACCGCCGCCGTGAGCGCGCGCATTATCGCCGCGGGAATTGTGATTGCGTTTTTCTATCTGGCTTCAAGCGTGGTGATCACGCTGCTCGTGGCTATCCTGCTGGCCTACTTCCTCGATCCGCTGGTCGTGTGGCTCGAACTTTTCCGCTTGCCTAGAGTGCTGGGCTCTCTCGTCGTCTTGATTCTGGCGATAGCGCTGTTGTTTGCCGTTGGGTCGTCGCTGATAAATCGGGTGGACCAGTTCGGCACCGACTGGCCACAGTATCGCACTCCGCTGCGCGCCGTCACCGGCAGCATCGAGCGCCGGATGAATCTGCTGGAATCGCGCGTCAACGAACTTTCGCCCCAGACGCGTGAATCGCACGAGCAGCATGTGGTCACCGTGACGGAATCGCATCCGGTACGCGACGCGTTACTTCAACGGCTCGGTTCTCTCTATACGGCATTGTTCGCCGCTACCTTTGTGCCCTTCCTCGTTTTTTTTATGCTCGTAGGCAAACGAAAAATCTGGCACGGCACGATGGAGTTATTTCCTATAGGGCACCGGACACCCGTAAAGATCGCCCTCTCCGAAGTCAGCAACATGCTGCGCAGTTACGTGGTGGGAACAGCGCTCGTGGGGTTGATTCTTGTCCTCGCGAGTTGGGCATTCTTCTGGGCTATGGGCTTGGACTTTTCTTTTCTGATCGCGCTTGTTTCCGGTTTGCTGAACCTCGTGCCTTATCTCGGCATGGTTCTCGCCTGGATGCCGCCCGTGCTCATTGGTTTGAAGCAGTTTCATAGCGTGGGTCCATTCCTCCTGATTTGCGGAGTACTCGGATTTTTTCACTTGATGGCGGCGAATTATCTGCTGCCCGCTTTCGTGGGACGCCGCGTCCATTTGAACGCCGTGTCGGTTACAATCGCCCTGCTTTTCTGGGGATGGATGTGGGGCGCGCTCGGATTGTTGCTCGCGATTCCCATCACCGGAACGATCAAAGTTGTTTGCGACCACGTGCAAGGTTGGGGGCCGGTGGGAAAGTGGCTGGGCGACTGAACATTTCTGCAATAGAGTGGCAGGAACTCGATCTTCTGTCCTAATTATTGCGCGCTGTCCAGCCGAATCGTGCGCAAACGCGAGACGACGCCGCACAACGATGCAGCATCTCGCGGTTGCTGAAACAGGCGAATCGCTGCGATGCCTGCTGCGCCGGCTCGCACGCAAGCTCCCGCATTTTTCTCGTCGATGCCACCTATGGCCAGCACTGGGATTTGTACGCTCCGGCAAACTTCAGCAAGCTTACCGATGCCCTGCGGCGGGCCAAACTTCATCTTGGCGGGCGTCTCGGACACGGGCCCAAAGAAAACATAATTTCCGTCGGCACGTTCGACTTCAATGGCTGCTGGAACATCGTGGCATGACGCGCCAACCATGAAATCCGGCGGAGCGTTGCCGGCGCGACACCATTGAACAGCTTCGGCAACTGGAATCGAATCGCCGCCAAGATGCACGCCCGCCGCGCCCGCGGCGATGGCCACATCGAGCCTGTCGTTTACTATGACGCGCGTGTGTGCATTCGCCTCTTGTCGAGTTGCCGCGATGGCTCGGCGAGTAAGCTCCAGCAATTCGCGTGCCGACAAATCTTTTTCGCGGATCTGAATCCAATCAACACCCGCGGCGACGGCACGCTCGATGCGCGCGACCAAGTCTTCGCTGGGAGAGGCGCCTGAAGATTGCTGGCTTTGCAGGAGCTGCCGGTCGGTCACATAACAGAGAAGCATGTGTGTAGCCGTGGAGTTAATTGCTCGGTGTGACTGCTGGTCGCTTGCGTCGGAAAGAATCCACAGCGAGCACGGCATCCACCACGCCCAGCCCGGAAATCGCTCCGCGAACGTAAGGATTGAGCAAAATTGGTATCAGCGACGGATAGTGATTGAGAAAATAATTCGTTTCCCAGAATGTCGACCATGGGATGAGGATAATCAGCAGGCCCATTTCGAGCCACAGAAGCAGCAACAGCACGCGTAGGAGACGGTTGGCCAATGGAGGTTAGTGTTTTTGCAGTGTCGCGATGCGCTCCGCGACGTCGCGGTAATCGATGTTCATCGCGTAAACCTGCCTGAAACTATCGAGCGCCGCTCCGCTGTTGCCTGCTTGCTCTTCTGCCAAGCCCAAATCATACCGCAAAGCGAGAACTGTTTCTGGATCAAGTCCCGGAAGTTCCAGCGCGCGTTGATACCACAGCGCGGCAATCTTGGGCTCCTGTTTCTCCATGAAAACCAGGCCGAGCAGCGTCGCGCATTGCATCGAGTAGCGGAAAGGCCGCCCTTCCTGAATCGCCTTCGCGACTCTTTGAAATTCGCCGATGGCTTCATCGAGCAAGCCCATCTCGCGATACGCGATGCCCAGATTGTAATGCGTCTCGAGGTCTTCGTCCTCGTCCTTGTCGCCCATCTCGCCGAGTTCGCTGCGGAATTCCTGAAAAACTTCGCTTAACTCATTTTTGCTAACTGGCGCGGCCGATGCGACCTCAGGAACAGGTTCATCGACGCGCTTCAGTTTTGTTTCTG
>DASRQP010000120.1:0-4748 GCA_035696585.1 Candidatus Acidiferrales bacterium
GCGTCAATTGACTACTATCTGAAAACCGCCGCCGCAGGTCCGGTGACGCTCGAAATTTTCGACGGCAGCGGCAAACTCGTTCGCCGCTATTCCAGTGCCGAGCGCGTGCCCCCCATCAATCCGAAGCAACTCGATATTCCCGCAGCGTGGGTGCACGCGCCGGAGCCGCTGTCTGCCGCGGCGGGCATGCATCGCTTCGTTTGGGATTTGCATTATCCCGGTGCGGGCGGCGGACGGCGCGGAGGATTGGCCGCGTTGGCTGCGATGTTCGGTTTCGGCGGCGGGCCCTGGGCGGTTCCCGGAGATTACACCGTGAAACTGACCGCGGGCGGGCAAAGCTATTCGCAGCCGTTGACGGTGAAAATGGATCCGCGTGTGAAAGCCTCGCAGGCGGATCTGCAGAAGCAGTTCGACTTTACGCAGCAGGTGCTGGCGCGGACCGCGGAAGTGAACGCAGCGGCTCAGCAAGCGGCGGCGCTGCAAAAGCGCTTGCAAGAAATCGCGCCGCAGGTTGCGTCGCCCAAGGACAAGAAACTTGCCGATACGGTGGACGAACTCGATAAGCGAGTGAGCGCCCTCCTGGGCAAGCCTCCCGCCGGAGAATTGGGCGGCACTCCTGAGCCGACGGACCGCACAACTCTGCGATACGTTTCCGGCGCGCTAGGGCAGGTGGAACGCGTTGTCGAAAGCGACGACGCGGCGCCGTCGGCGGATGCGTCCGCTGCCTTTGCGCAGGACGACCAAATCGCGCAAGCAGCTCTGCAAAAATGGGAAGCGATCGTTTCCACCGATTTGCCGGCGCTCAACAAGGAACTCCATCGCGCAAAAATCGAGCCCATCGAGCTAGGCATGCAGCGCCCCGGCCCCGCCGAAAACTAAAACGGTCGGAGACTAGGAAGCATCGTCGCGATGCAACGTAATATCGCTGGAGGCGATTCCGCATCGCGGGTTTTCGCCGCCCCTTAATGGGTGTCATCCCGAACCCGGTCGCCCGCTTTTGGCGAACGGCGGTGAGGGACCTGCTTTTTCCGCGACGAGGTGCGGCACCCGCAAATGAGGCCCGTATCGCCAACGGAGGCCGATAAGGATGAAACGCTGCGGATGGATTTTGCTCGCTGTTTGCCTTACGGGCTTCGAGGTTTGGGTTGTGTTTTCGCCTTCCGGGCCCATGGACTTTGCGAATCAGCCGATTCTCTTTCCTTTGATCCTTGTGGCTTTTACAGCCTCAGGCCTAGGAGGGTGGTGGATGTTGTTCAAGATTGTTCGCCATGAGAAGCATATCTTCCCGGTAGTCCTCCTACCGCTCTTAATCCCGAATTCGTTCTTGTGGTACTACTTTGAACGGATCACGCGCAGCCGGCAACAACCTGCGGGCCGCGCATGTCAGTGAAGGGCACACTTAGTCTTTCGCGGCCGTTTGCCCTAGTCGTGCTGGGAATGGCAGCGGCCGCAGTGGTAATCGCGGTTTATGGCCCGCAAAGCATGCGCAGTAGTGCCTCGTTGTTTGAATTCATTTGTATTACTCTATTTGTGTTCATCTTCGCGGCGTACGGCTACCGGGCCTTATCCAAAAGCTGGACGTTCTGGCTTGCATATGGAGTTCTTTTCGTCGCTCACTGCATCGTTTATTTCTTCGCGCTGAGGGAGACGGGTCCGTGGCGGATGATTACAGCTAGCGTTTTGGCTCTCATTGAGATTGGCATTTTGTCTGCGATCCTTATGTTACTGTTTCACGTTAGTCCTCAATCGGGCCCTGGAGCTGACGACTGACGGCTGGTGACCCAGGCTACGGGTTTTTCGGGTGCCCCATGCTCGTTTTTGTGAGCGTGGGGCTTTTTCTTGGTACTCCTAGTCCACGACGCCCAAACACCACAGCCACATCACCTAGCGCAGCGCCCAACATCGTGCTAGCCTTTTCAGAGCGAAAATTCCATCACCCAGACGATGATCCGAGCGCCCTACAACAGGTCGACAGCCACCTCAACGCCTCCAAAAACGTTCCCAAAACGCCAATCCTTGATCGCAAATGACATGCACAGTCCCGGAAACGTAAACAATTCAAAACGCGCCACTTGCATTTTCTTGATCGCAAATGAATTTCATTTGCAACGCGCAGCTTTCCAGTCCATTTCCGCCAAGGTACCATCCGTCCCTTCTCTGCGGCGAATCCCTCGCCATTCGCGCGTTCGTATTGACCCGGGGAAGCGGCGAGAACTAAAATGGACTCCCTCCAGCCCGAGAGCGGGGTTTTCCCGCGGCAAAGGATTCCGCGATGGCCAGAGTCACCGAAATAAATGTGAACGGAACGCGGCACGCGATCGACGTGGACGGCGAAGCCACTTTATTGAGCGTGCTGCGCGATCAACTTGATTTGACCGGCACGAAATACGGATGCGGCGAAGGGCAATGCGCCGCGTGCACCGTGCTGATCGACGGCAATCCGCGGCACTCCTGCCAAACGAAAGTGGGCACGGTGGGCCAGCGGCAAATCACCACCATCGAAGGGCTCGAGAAAAATGGCCAGCTTCATCCCGTGCAGCAGGCGTTTATCGATGTGGACGCGATGCAATGCGCGTATTGCACTTCGGGAATGATTCTTGGCGGCGTCGCGCTGCTCAAGAGCAATCCTCACCCGAGCGATGAGGAAATTGCCGAGTACATGAACGGGCACATTTGCCGCTGCGGCGTCTATCAACGCATCGGCGAAGCCATCGCGCTGGCGTCGAAGCGCATGAAGGGAAGTGCCGCATGAGCGCGAAGCCGGAGACAAAAATAGTTCTCGAACCGGAACGCTACGAATTTCGCGCCACGCCGATGCATTTGTTCGCCATGGATCGCCGCGACTTCATGAAAGCGATTGGCGGCGGCATCGCTATTTTGCTGGTGGCGAAGGAAGCGCTGGCGCTGCAGGAATCGGGACGGCGCACGGGAATGCGCGAAGACATGCCGCGCGAAATCAACGCGTGGCTGCACATTGCGCAGGACGGAAGCATCACGGTCTTCACCGGAAAAGTCGAAATCGGCCAGAACATCCGGACATCACTCGCGCAAACAGTTGCCGATGAGTTGCACGTCGAGCTCGATTCGATTGCGATGGTGATGGGCGACACGCAATTGACGCCGTTTGACATGGGGACGTTTGGGAGCCGCACCACTCCGCAGATGGGAACGCAGCTTCGCCGAGTTGCGTGGGCCGCGCGCGATGTGCTCACGGGCCTGGCCGCGAAGCAATGGAACGTGGACGCAGGACAGCTTGTCGCGGAGGACGGGAAAATTTCCGAGCGTTCTGGCGGCCGTTCGATCAGCTACGCCGAGCTGGCGCAAGGGCAGTCGTTCGCGCAGATGCTGCCGGCAGAGGATCCCGTCACGCCCGCGACAGAGTGGAAAATCGCGGGGCGGCCGGTTCGTAAAATTGGCGCGCGTGATTTTGTCACCGGGCGGCACAAATACACGCCGGATTTGAAGCTGCCGGGAATGCTGTATGGCAAGGTCGTGCGGCCCAGCGCGTTCGACGCCACGCTGATTTCCGTGGATGCGAGCGCGGCAAAAGCGATGCCCGGCGTCGCGGTGATTCACGATGGCGATTTCATCGGCGTGGCCGCTGCGGATGAATTGAGCGCCGAGCGCGCTGCCGCCGCGATCAAGGCGGAATGGAAAACCACGCCGCAAATCTCCAACAAAGAGCTGTTTGAATTCTTGAAGAAGAACGCGGAGCAGAATCCAGCGGAGGAAAATCGCTACCGACAAACAAAAGGCTCGATGAGCGACGGATTATCCGCGGCCGCGCACCGCCTCGAGGCGGAGTATCACATTTCTTACATCGCGCACTGTCCGCTGGAGCCGCGCGCGGCGCTGGCGGAATGGAAAGACGGTAAAGTGACCGTCTGGACGGGAACGCAGCGGCCGTTTGCTGTGCGCGAAGAGTTGGCGCAGGCGCTTCATATTTCCAATGACAATGTCCGCGTGATAGTGCCGGACACGGGCGCGGCGTATGGCGGAAAGCACACAGGCGAATGCGCAGTGGAAGCAGCGCGTCTCGCGCAGGGCGCGGGAAAGCCCGTGCATCTGCTGTGGACGCGCGAAGAAGAATTCACGTGGGCGTATTTCCGTCCTGCGGGCGTGATTGAAATCAAGAGCGGCGTTAGCTCCGACGGCGTGCTGACGGCGTGGGAATTTCACAACTACAATTCTGGAGCCGCGGCGATTGCGACGATGTACGAAGTGCCGAATCAAGTCACCGAATTTCATCCCGTGAAGTCGCCACTGCGGCAGGGCTCTTACCGCTCGCTTGCGGCGGCGGCGAATCATTTCGCGCGCGAGTCGCACATGGACGAATGCGCGCACGCCGCGGGGATGGACCCGCTCGAATTCCGCATGAAGAATTTGCAGGAACCGCGTTTGCGCGCCGTGTACGAAGCGGCCGCGCAGAAATTCGGCTGGCAGAATCGCAAAGCGGCGGCGGGACGCGGCTTCGGCATCGCGGGAGGAATCGACAAGGGAGGGCACATCGCCACGTGCGCGGAAGTGGCCGTGGACCGCGCGACAGGCGAAGTGCGCATCGTGCGCGTGGTTCAGGCGTTCGAGTGCGGCGCGATTGTGAATCCCGAAGGCCTGGAGAATTCGATTTCCGGCGCAATCACGATGGGAGTCGGCGGCGCGTTGTATGAAGCCATCGAGTTCGACAATGGCCGCATTTTGAATCCGCGATTTTCGCAATATCGCGTGGGGCGCTTCAAGGACGAGCCAAA
>DASRQP010000121.1:0-3320 GCA_035696585.1 Candidatus Acidiferrales bacterium
TTCGGTTAACAGCCGAATGCTCTACCATTGAGCTACCGGGGAACATCAGTAGTTTGAATTATTCACGCCCCTTTTGCAACCGTCACCCAGCGACAAAAATGCGGCGGAAATTGGGCATGGCGTCAGATCCTGGAGAAAGAAAACTCGGCCGGCGGAATAGCGGCGGATAAGTCGTTACGCCAAACTACTGTAATCGCTGCGTTCTTGCGTCAAAGCCAACAAGCGAGTCGAAAATCGCCAATACGTGCCGTCGGTATTCGACCATGCGCTCAAACAAAACGCGCAACTCCGGCTGTCGCGTCGAGTCGCGGTCCCATTTGGCAAGCACGCCCGCGGGCACTTCAATGTCGCGGCGTAGTTGCTCCGGCGAATGCCCGCGCAAAAACAGGCCGTAGAAAAAAGCGGCCTCCCGCTGGGGAAACTCAAGTTCCCGCAGTGAGTCTTCCGGGGTAGGAGCCAGCGTTGCCGGGTTGGGTTGTGTCGCCATGACAAGAAAGGGAAGTTTACCGATTTCAATGCCCGCGTCAAGGGTACATGAAGTGGAATAGCACCGGAGAGTCAGTAGCGCGCGCGGCTGGCCCGGAGAAACATCTGGAGAGCAGTCACATTGGCTTGGTCGCTGCCCAACCGCATGGCGTCGACCGGAAGTCCTAGAACTTCCGCTTGTTCAAGGCTGAGTCCCGCGTCATCGAGCTCCGCCAGACTGTAACCCTCGGCGGGAACCAGCCGGTTTCGCGCAGATCGATCCACGGGCCGCGGAGGATGCACCGCGGTACCGCGTCTCCGCATTCGGTTAAAAAAATCGTCCCAGTCTCGGCGGATCCACATCGGACCCTCCTCCATCTTTCGTTACGCAACCATTGGATGCGGAATCCCTCCGGCGGGTCGCATCGCGTCGGCGACTTCGTGCAATCCTCAGGTGCCGTGGATTGTAACCCCGCCTGTCAAGGAAAGTCGCAGCATGGCGATTTCTGTATCGATAAGGTTACGAACGAATGCGACACATCGGATGTCACCGCGCCCCGCGAGAAGTCAGCCACCCGAAGGCACACGAAGTCCGATGTTGTCCGCGTGCTGCGAAACGCCGCGGCTGGTATACTTTGAAGAAGATTCCGCGCGAAGGAACTGTTTAGGATGAGCCAGCCGGTTATTGTGATTCATTATCATGAATTGTGGCTCAAGGGCCGCAACAAGCGGTTCTTCGTCTCGAAGCTCGCCAGCGCCGTCCGCTTGGGTCTCGAAGGCATTCCACTCGATAAAATCGAACGCCCGAACGATCGGCTCGTTGTGCGCCTGAGAGAAGGCGCGTCGCTTGAAGACACACTCTCTCGCATCGAGAAAATTTCGGGAATCGCCTACTACGCGATTGCTCGCCCCGTCGAGGCTGATCTTAAGGCGCTTTGTGAAGCGGCCTGGGCCGAAGTCGAACCATTATCCTTTGCCACCTTCGCCGTCCGCGCCAAGCGCAGCGACAAGTCCTTCGCGCACCGCAGTTCGGAGATTGAAACCGTTGTCGGCCGCTTTCTGCTCGATCGTTTGCGAGAGGCGGGCCGCAATGTACGCGTGAAGTTGAACGATCCCGACGTGACTTGCCGAATCGAAATCACCTCCGGACCGGCCCTCGTTTACGCGCGAAAGATTCCCGGTCCAGGCGGCTTGCCGGCGAACACCGCTGGCAAAATGCTTTGCCTACTGTCTGGCGGATTCGATTCGGCGGTCGCTGCGTATCAGATGATGAAGCGCGGCGCGCATCTTTCGTTTGCGCATTTTTACGGCACCGGAGCGCGTCCAGGCGAATCGTCGTTGCACGTAGCCCGCGGACTGGTGCGCCAGCTTGTGCCCTGGCAATTCAGCGCCAAGCTCTATCGCATCCCGTTCGAGTCCATCCAGCGCGAAATCGTGCGTTACGCGCCGGAGAGCTGCCGCATCTTGCTTTACCGCCGCATGATGCTGCGCATCGCTGATGTTCTCGCGCGACGCGACCATGCCCTCGCCTTCGTTACCGGCGACAGCCTGGGACAGGTTGCCTCGCAAACGCTCCGTAATATGGTCGCCGTCGAAGCCGCCTCCAAACTTCCCGTATTCCGTCCGCTTGCCGGCACCGACAAACTCGAAATCATCGCGCTCGCGCGGAAAATCGGCACGCATGATATTTCCGCGGAGCCATTTCACGATTGCTGTCCGGTTTTTATGCCGCGCAGCCCGGCACTGCATGCCACACCGGCGGAGCTCGATGCCGCCGAAGCCAAACTCGATCTGCCGCAACTGGTCCGTCAGGGCATCGCCGGAACGGCTCTGGAGAGCTATCGATACGCCGCCGGACGCGTCGAGTTCACCGAAGTTCCGCTGCACCGCCCAAAAGAGAAACAAGACGCCGCCATCGCCTAAGAAATCCACCAACTTGAAATGGGATTTGTGAGATTCGCTTAGCTGCGGTAGCTGGCATTGATGCGGACGTAGTCGCCGGTGAAGTCGCATGTCCAGATGCGCGCTGTGCCTTTCCCCGCGCGCAAGTTCACCACGATGGGAACGTGCGTGGCGAGAAGTTTGCGATGCGTGGAGCGCTCGTCGAAGAAATGTGCGCGTCCATTGCGGCACATTAAAACTCCCGCCATTCGGATTTCGACGCGCTCGGGATTGAAGCGAACGCCCGAGCGGCCCGCAGCCGCCAGGATTCGGCCCCAGTTCGGATCGCCGCCAGCGAGCGCCGTTTTAACCAACGGCGAATTTGCAATCGTGCGCGCGATTGTGTCGGCAGCGCGCTCCGATGGCGCGCCACGAACTTCAATTTCCACCACCCGATGCGCACCCTCGCCATCGGCGACGATCTGCAGCGCAAGCGAGCGGCAAACCGATTCGAGCGCGCCAAGAAATTTGCGATAGTCCACGCCATCCCGGCGAATTGCCCGCGCGCCGGAAGCTCCATTCGCCAAAAGAGCCAGCGTGTCGTTTGTCGAAGTATCACCGTCTACAGTGATGGCGTTGAATGTCCCGCCAACGGCGTTGCGTAACGCGTGTCGAAGCACCGTTGGCGACGCGGCCGCGTCCGTCACAACAAACGCCAGCATCGTTGCCATGCGCGGATGAATCATTCCTGCGCCCTTGGTACAACCGAGAACCCGCACTCGCTTCCCGCCGATGTGGCAGCTCGCTGCTGCGAATTTCGGCCGCGTGTCGGTCGTCATAATCGCGCGCGTGAGTCGTGCGAATGATTCCGGCCGTGTCGAACGACTCGCGGCCAAACTAGGGACTGCGCGCAGAATGCGTTCGACGCGCAGCGGTAGCCCAATCACGCCCGTCGAGCACACCAAAATCTGTTC
>DASRQP010000122.1:0-3665 GCA_035696585.1 Candidatus Acidiferrales bacterium
CCGCCGAGAGAATAACCGGTAACCTTGCCGTCGCCGGAATCAAAAATAATCGCCGCGTCCATACGATCGAGCTCGCTACGATGCGCCAACGCATACGCCCATGAGCCCAGCATGCCTTGCTCTTCTCCGGTGAAAAGCACAAAGCGAATCGATCGCTTTGGAATTGAGCCCGTGGCGCGAATGGCGCGCGCCGCGTCAATCACCATCGCTGCGTTGCAGCCGTCGTCGAGCGCCCCAGTGCCCAGTTCCCATGAATCGAGATGCGCGCCGAGAATTACAAATTCGTCAGGCTTCTCGCTGCCGCGAATTTCAGCGACAACATTTTCGGAGGGCGCGCGTTCCGTGATTTTGTTGGGCATGTCGAGATGGACCTTGACGGGCTGGCTCGCGGCGATGAAACGCGCGATGCGCATGGCGTCCTCGCGCCCGAGAACGGCCTGAGGCAGGCGTTCGAGTTCGCCAGTGAGGGAGAGATTATGGCGATAGAGCAGCATGTAAGGACGCGTTGACATCCAGAAGATGGCTGCGGCGCCCGCGTTTACGGCGCGGTCAATGATGGCGGGCTCGAAATAATACTCGTTCATCAAATCGTCCCAGGTTTTCAAGACGTTTGTGTGGACGAGCACGATGGCGCCTTTCGTTGACTCACCGGCATGCTTGAATCCAGCTTCGTCGCCCGTTCCAACGTCGACCACATTTGCCGTGAGACCGCCGGGCGGCGTGGCGGGCGACCAGCCAATCGAAACCAAGTGAACGGGGAACGGCTGCGGCGCGAGAACTTCGAGACGTGTGCGGCCCTCCGACCAGCCGACAGGCACGATGAAATTTTCCGTGAGCACTTCGTCGACACCCGCAGCGCGAAAGGCTTGCACCGCCCAATCGATGGCTTTATCGGCAGCGGGAGAGCCAGTGACGCGGCCGCCAACAACATCGGTCAACTGGCGCAGGTTACTTTCCAGCGGGGACGGGCCGAGGGCTCTCTTGATGATGTCTGGCGCGACCTCCGCGCAAGGCTTATTGATGGTGCAGCCGCCAACGCCCTGCGGCATTTTCGGTTCGAACGGCTTGGGCGCTGACGGGAATTGCGCAGCGGCGACGGCGGCGAGAATCGCGCAACCGAGAAGGATGATTGCGCTGCGAGATGCGAAGTGGACGGACGTCATCGTATGCTCCTTCTTCTGCAAGGCTGATTCGCTAATCTTAGCGGCGCGGCGCGATTTGTCCACATCTGGATCCTATGACTTCTTTCGGGCAGCGTTTGCAATCGAGTCGGCGATTTTGACGACTTGCGCCATTTCGGCGACGTCGTGGACGCGGACGATGTGCGCACCGCCCAAAATACTGGCTGTGACCGTGGCGGCGGTTCCCCAAATGCGCTGTTCTGCGGCGGCGCCGCCGAGGGTGTGACCGATGAATGCCTTTCGCGACGCGCCGACAAGCAACGGATAACCCAAGCGTGCGAGTTCGGGCAAACGCGCGAGCAGTTCGAAGTTTTGCGCGTAGCTCTTGCCGAAGCCGATTCCAGGGTCGAGGATAATCTGTGACTTGACAATGCCGAAGCGCCTCGCGCGCGCCAAAGCTTCGCGCAAGCCGCGCGTCACGTCGCGCAGAACGTTGCGCGCGAAGGGTCCCTGTTGCATGGTTCGCGGCGCGCCGCGCATGTGCATCAGGATCATCGGCAGGCGATGGCGGCGAGCGATTTTCGCGAGTTCGGGATCAGAACGCAGGGCGCTGATATCGTTGATGATTTCGGCGCCAGCCTTGGCTGCGGCCTCGGCGACTTCCGCTTTTTGAGTGTCAATGGAAATGGGAATTTTCAGGCGTCCGCGAAGTTGGTTGAGCACGGGCAGAATGCGATCGAGTTCTTGTTGCGCGGAAACTCCGCGCGAGCCGGGCCGCGTGGATTCGCCGCCGATATCGAGAAGGTCCGCGCCGTCACGTTCCATTTGAAACGCGTGCTCGACGGCGCTGCGGGCATCGAGAAATTGGCCGCCGTCGGAGAAGCTGTCGGGCGTGACGTTGAGAACGCCCATGATCAGCGTGCGCTCGCCGAGCACGAGTTTGCGCGACGGCAGGCGCAATGTGAACTTCTTGCGGCGAATCATGGCACCGATTAAATCACAATCATCGTCGCGAGCGGAAATCCGGGACGAATTAGGATGTGGCGGACAATTCTGCAAGTGCTGGCAAATTGTTCAGCTCAAAATTATTGCGAATCGGAGGGCGCGTAGTAGGAAGCGCGATGAACAACGCGTACGCTGCCGTGCCCGGCGACTTCGACGCGCAGCGAATGCCAGCCGGGCCTTTGGTCTGATGGGGGATAGAAGCCGAGCGTATATTGCGCGCTTAGATTCTGAACGATGCGCCGATAGGCATCGGCGATGGTACCCGCTTCGCGCAAAAAATAGAGCTGGCCGCCCGCGCGCCGCACCAACTCAGCGAGAAAATCCGTGTAGGCGGGAATGCCCAGACTGATCGCGGCAGGCGTGACGAGCGAAACATTTTGGTGCGCGGCAAGCCACGCGGGCGTCATCACGCGAGGCCGATTCTGCGTGGAGATGGCGTAGATTTCGATATTCTGGGAAGCGAGAGCCTTTACCACATCCTCGAACGTCGCGCGATTTGGCGGGTCGCCACGCCGCGGCCGGACGCCTTCGCCATTTAAATTCAATCCAAGGCCGCTATCCTGCCCGTCCGTAAGCAAAATAATTGCTTTGCGTCCCGTGCGGCCCGGGAAAAGTTCGTTCGCCGCGAGATACAGTGAACGATAAATATTCGAGCCGCCCGTGTCCGAAAACAATTTGCGGACGTCGACGCCCGCAGCAGCTTTTTCGAGCAGCCTCCTGTCACGCGAAAAAGGCAACAAGAGATACGTATGTTCGGAGAAATCGACGACGGCGACTTCGTCGACAGGAGAAAGATTGGCGATGAGCCGCTGCGCCGCGAATTTCATCGTGTCGGAATCGGGCAGGACGCTGGGACTCGCGTCGAGCACGAGAGCGATGCTCGCGCCCTCCGCCGACGCATCGAAATGCGCGATGGGCTGCTCAACGCCGTCTTCGAAAATGTGGAAGTCAGGCTGTGCGAGGCTGCGTACAGCAGTGTTGTCGGGCGCAAAGATGTTGCAACCAACTTCGACGAGATTGACGCGAACGCGGATTGCCGCGCGTATATTCGGCGCATTATCGGGGGCTACGTCACCGGCAACACGACGAAGGACAAGTTCGCCTGTTGCAGGATTGCGCGTGGGTTGAACGCCGGCGTCCATTTGCACGGGTCGAGGAAGCTTTTCCTTTTTCTGCGCAAAAGAAGGTGTGGTGAGAAACAGGCAAATTCCGAAGAGAGTGACGAAGGTGGTGCGTGCGGGGGAAAACTTCATGGTCTGAGTGTATGCCCGGCGGGACGGTGACGGGAAGCCGAGTTCAATCGAGATCAAAATCGCGAATCGGTTTTTCGACGGGCTTATCTTTGGCTTTCTTGAGGCCTTCGGCGAACTTGCGCGCGAGCACGTCTTCCTTGGTGCGCTCGGCCTCGACGGACTGCCGGAATTTTTCCTCGACGCGCTCGGCCTGCTCCTTGAGCAAGCGCGCGGTGTCGTCCAGATCAACGGACGGCGGCGGCTTGGGCGGCGGAATGTGGGAGAGCACGACGCCGAGTTCAGGGTC
>DASRQP010000123.1:0-2138 GCA_035696585.1 Candidatus Acidiferrales bacterium
TGTTGGAATTGCAAAGCAGTTGCCGGCGACGGGCATTTTTGCGCGGCGTGCGGCAAAATTCAGCCGCTTGCCGGCGGCGCGGATTATTTCGCGTTTTTCGGATTGCCTCAAAAGCTGAAAATCAACGAGGTGGAGCTCGAACAGCGATTCCATCAACTGAGTTGGAAGCTGCATCCGGATAATTTCGTGAAGGCTTCGGAATTCGAGCGGAATTTGGCTTTGGAGCGTTCGTCGGAATTGAATGATGCGTACCGCGCGCTGCGCGAGCCGGTGTTGCGCGTGGAATATCTGTTGCTGCGCGAAAAGGTCCGCAAAGAGGGCACAACGAAGCAGCAGGCGCCGCCGGAGTTGCTGGAAGAGGTTTTCGAATTGAATGAATCGCTCGACGAATTGCGCGAGGCTAGGACTGGTGAAACGTCCGACGACGGGGATTTGAGCGAATTGCGAGGCAGGCTCGCGGAAGCGCAGAGAAATTTCCAGGAGAAATTGGAAGAGGTCGACGCGGAGTTGCAGAGCGTTTTTGGCGAATGGGATAAAGTGATCGATTCGGGCGCGGATGAAGCGGCGCGACGCGCGGTTAGCGCGAAGTTGAATGAAGTGCTGAACCGGCGTTCGTACATCAGAAATCTGGTGCGCAATGTCGCACAGGAATTAGAGGGTTAGAAAAAGTTCATGGGAAAGACAGTTGGAATCGACTTGGGGACCACGTTCAGCTTGATCGCGTTTGTCGATCCGGAGACGGGCGAGCCGCGGTGCATTCCGGGGCCGTATGGCGAGACGCTGTGTCCGTCCGTGGTGAGCTTGGACGCGAACGGCACAATTGTCGCGGGCGAGCCGGCGCGACGCCGCTTGCTGACGCAATCGAACCGCACGATTTATTCGGTGAAGAGGTTGATGGGACGCGGCGTCGACGATGTGCGCGACGAGCTGAAGATTTTTCCTTTCCGCATCGACGAAAAAAGCCGCGGTGTGATTCGCGTGAAGTTGGGCGACAAGTATTTTACGCCGCCGGAGATTTCCGCTTTCATTTTGCGCGAGTTGAAATCGTGGGCCGAGGATTTTTTCAAGGACACGGTGGACCGCGCGGTGATCACCGTGCCTGCGTATTTCAACGACGCGCAGCGGCAAGCGACGAAGGATGCGGGGCGCCTCGCGGGCCTCGAAGTGTTGCGGCTTGTGAACGAGCCAACCGCGGCGGCGCTGGCGTACGGCCTGCACAAGCAGCGGCGTGGCCGCGTGGCCGTATATGATTTCGGCGGCGGCACGTTCGATATTTCAATTTTGAAACTGATTTCGACGACCGAGGGCGATATTTACCAGGTGCTTGCCACGAATGGCGACACGCATCTGGGCGGAGACGACATCGACAACGCGCTCTCCGCGATGGCGCGTGAGGAAATCGAGAAAAAATATCGCGTCGATTTTGAGCGGCATCCGGAAGCCGTGCAGGAATTGCGCAAGACGTTGATTTACACGAAGCACAAGCTTTCGAGCGGCGAGCGTGCGACGATTCGGTTTGCGTTGCCCGATGATCGCATCTACAGCCGCGAAATCACGCGCGCTGAATTCGAAGAAATAATTGCGCCAATCATTGCGCGGACCATGGCGCCGGTGAAAATGGCTCTGACCGATGCAAAAATGCAGCCGTCCGAAATGGATGAAGTGGTGCTGGTGGGCGGATCGACGCGGATTCCTCTGGTGCGCAAGACGGTCGGCGATTATTTCGGACGCCCGCCGCATTGCGAATTGAATCCGGACGAAGTGGTGGCGCTGGGCGCGGCGGTGCAGGCGGATATTTTGGAGAGCGGCGTGAAAAACATGCTGCTGCTCGACGTGACGCCGCTGTCGCTCGGCATCGAAACGATGGGCGGCGTGGTTGCCAAACTGATTCCACGAAATTCGACCATCCCGGCGAGCGCGCAGGAGTTGTTTACGACGGGCGTTGATAATCAAACGGGAATCGACATTCACATCCTGCAAGGCGAACGCGAACTTGCCGCTGATTGCCGATCGCTGGCGCGATTTCAATTGAAGGTTCCGCCGGGGCCCGCGGGTCTGGCGCGCGTTGAGGTGAAATTTCTGATTGACGCGAATGGGATTCTGCAAGTGGCCGCGCGGGATTTGCGCACCGGCGAGCA
>DASRQP010000124.1:0-11955 GCA_035696585.1 Candidatus Acidiferrales bacterium
CGCTTTTGCCCGAACGCAACGTTCGATCACCCATTCAAGAGTGCTCATATCCATTCGCAACAATGCGTCGATTTTGCGTTCGAGAAATGCGAAGAGTTCTTTATCTCCAATCACGGCGTATTTAATTACTTCATAGAGGCCCGAGCGAAACTGGCGCGCCGGCAACGTGCGCAGCACCGACGGGTCGGCAAGCACCAATTGAGGCGGATAAAAGGCGCCGACGAGGTTCTTGCCTTCGGGCAAATCGACGCCCGTCTTTCCGCCGATGGCGCTGTCGGCCTGGGCAACAATCGTGGTGGGCACGTGGACGATTCGGACGCCACGCAGATAACTTGAAGCCGCGAAGCCAGCGACATCGCCGACAACGCCGCCGCCCACGGCGACGAGCAACGCTTTGCGGTCGGCGCGGGCACGCACGAGATTGCGGCAAATTCTCTCGATTGTAGCGAGGCACTTCGCTGCTTCCCTGTCGTCGAATAAAATGACGCGGTCGCGACGCACGTCCGCAAGTTCACGCTCCACCGCGCGGCCCCAACATTTCCACACGCGAGGCGACGACAGCACAAACACTTCTCCACCTTCGCGCAAGTCATCGATGAGATTGCCAAGGCACGCGAGCGAATTACAGCCGCAAATTACCCGGTAATTAGACGACGCCGAACGTACGTGAATTGTTGTCATTGAGAACTAGAGTTACAGCATCGCCGTTCCGACGGCATTCACGACAATCGTGTAGAGATTGCGTGCTTTCCGTCCAGCGTCACCGCGAGAATTTCTTTTCGAGTTCGTCGACGCTCGCCAAAACCACATGACCGACGATCGCGAGGCTTTTCGGACTGATTTTGTCCATGGTGTCCTGCGCGGTGTGCCAGTAGCCTTCGTTGATGTAATCGTTCAGGTCGATAATGTCGACGGACGAAATTCCTTTGGCCAGAAATGGGTCGTGGTCGTCATCGACAGACCCAGATTCCGAGACAAAAATATTTTGATAGCCGAGCTTTGCAGCGGTCGACCAGATCAGATCGGTGAGCCACGCGGTCGACGTGCTTTCTTTTGGAATGTGCAGGCCCTTTTGACCGATCATGTCGACGAGGATTACGGCTTTGACGTTCTTGGACTGGCCAGTGAGTTCAAGATTCGCGGCCATCTGACGGCTGCCGTAGGTATGGTCATCGTCGCCCCACTGGGGATTCACCGCTTCCTCGCCATCGAGGAACGCCATCCAAATTGCCACCGGCTGTTTCTTGCCGCATAGCAGCCGCGCCATTTCCAGCATGAGGCCCGTGGACGAGCCGCCGTCTTCCGCGCCGACGAAATTGTCCACGCGCTTGGTGTCGTAGTGCGTTAGCAGCAGAATGACGTCTTTGCCGTTGCCGGGCACCTTCGCGACGATATTTTTCATCGCGATGTTGCCGACGGGAGTCTGGGCGTTAAAATTGTCTTCGTCGATTTGACATCCGTCAGCGCGCAGCTCGCTGGAAATATAATCCTGCGTTTTTTTGATAGCGTCCGAGCCTGATGGGCGAGGCCCAAAACTGACGAGCTTCGCCGTGTAATCGTAGGCGCGCTGGCCGTCGAAGCCACCTGTTTGCGTCGGCGCCGGGGCCTTGTCCTGGGGAGCTATCACCGGGCCAGCGGCCGCGACGCTACCTGGCGCACCGACGTTTGATTTATTTCCTTCCGCGCTGCATCCCATGGCGCATGCCAGCGCTACGATTGCCAAAGAAATTCGTAAGCCGCCTAACATGTGTGCTCCTTTTGAGGCTCCAGGTTCTGCATTGCGTTCACCGCCCATTTCGATTCCGCTGCTTCATTGCGCGCTTTGCTCAGCAATTTCACGCTTTCGTTTCTTCCTGAACACCATATACGACACGCCAATCCCGAGAAAATACAATGCGAGCATTGGCGCCATGAACACGAGCATCGTGGTCGCGTCCGGCGTGGGCGTAACAATTGCGGCCACGATAGTGATAACCAAGATGGCGTAGCGCAGATTCTTCCAGAGCCATTGCGGCGTGACAATGCCAAAAACTGAAGGCACAAAAATCAACACGGGAAGCTCGAAGATTGCGCCGAGACCAACCATCACAATGAGAATCAAGTCAAAATACTCGCTGATGCTGATGAGCGGCTGGAATGGACCCTGCGGCCCCTGGAAAGTGATGAGGAACTTCAGGACGAACGGCAACAAAATGAAATACGCGAACGCAATTCCGCAGAGAAAAAGAACAACGGAAGACAAAATAAAAGAAAGCACGGCTTTGCGTTCGTGTTTATAGAGGCCGGGCGCGACGAAGAGCCAGATTTGATGGAGGATTACGGGCAGCGCGATTACGAGGCCCAGATAGAAGCCCACTTTTATCAGAAGATTCACGTACTCGGCCGGACCTGTAAAAATCAGCTTGTCGGGATAATGCGCTTGCTGAAGCGCATGCACCATCGGCTGCGCGACGAAATTGATGATCCATTTTGCGACGGAAAATCCGATGACAAATCCGATGGCGATGGCGAGTGCGGAATAAAGCAGGCGTTTGCGCAGTTCGATCAGATGTTCAATCAGCGACATCTTGTCGCTGGTGTCTTCTTCTGTTCCCCGATTGGATTGAGGCAGAACGGGCTGGCTAGGCGTGGCCATCGCTCGCCTTCTCAGGAACGGTCTCGTGGGTTGGCGGATCGGAAGAGTCGCTGGGGGTGCCAGACTCCGGCCCGGCGGTGGGCGCGACGGTCGGCGCAAAGTCCGGCAGAGCGGGCTCGGGCTTTTCGTTGATTGCTGCCGCCTCCGGCAAAGTGCCGGCTTGCGTGGCTTTCTCTACCGCAGGCGGTCTAGGCGGGGGGTTAGCCTGCTGCTTCGCTGCCTCCGAAATGCGCGTTTCGCGCTCGAGTTCGCGCATGTGCTCTTCGAATCCGGCGCGCAAGTCGCCCGTCGCGCGTCTGAATTCGGCCATCGCTTTTCCGAAGGTGCGCGCCAGTTCAGGCAGCTTTTCGGGGCCAAACACAAGCAGGGCCACCAAAAAAATAATCACCAGATGGGGCATGCTCAGCATTTTTTTGGGTGCGCGACCGCCTTCTTTTGCATCATAGAAGAGGCTGAGAGGCGTGTCAAACCGCCTGAAAATGTGTGCTATACTGCCGTGAGAAGCATCGAGGGACGCATGCAATCATACAAACGCGGGGCTTTTCTTTTGGCGATAATCCTGATTATTGCAGCCATTTTAGGCGGACTTTACGGTCCGTCGCTCAAGGCAACCGCCGCCGGCGCCACGGATCTGCAGGAATCGGTGCAATCGTTCGCGCGGGTACTCTCCATCGTTCAGCAGAACTACGCCGAACCCATTGACACCGACAAAATTGTATACGATGGCGCCATACCGGGGATGCTTCACGTCCTTGACCCGCATTCGAATTTCTTTGACCCGAAGCAATGGGCGCTAATGCTGGAAGAGCAGCGCGGCAATTACTACGGAGTGGGGATGCGTATCGTACCCAACGGAAACCACATCGAAGTCGTTTCCCCGTTTCCCGGAGCACCCGCCGACAGGGCCGGAATCAAACCCGGCGATTTTATTATGAAAGTGGATGGCAAAGACTGCACCGGATTCACAACGATTCAAGTCGCGGACATACTGAAAGGGCCCAAGGGCACGGTGGTAACGATTACGCTGAGCCGCGAAGGATGGCCGAAACCGATCGTCGCAAACGTGATGCGAGACGAAATACCGCAGTCATCCGTTGAGTTCTCGACGTTGCTCAAACCGGGCGTAGGGTATGTTCACGTGAACGGCTTCAGCTCAGAAACCACCGACGGCGACCTCAAGGCAGCCTTGAAGAAGCTCGACTACCCGCAGCTCGACGGTTTGATTCTCGATCTTCGCGGCAATCCAGGGGGACTGCTGATGCAGGCCGTGGGAATGTCTGACTTGTTTTTGTCCAAGGATCAGCTGGTTGTTTCGCACAAGGGGCGCAATTCTTCCGAGCGTCGCTACTATGCGCTGCGCGGCAACAACGGCAACGATATTCCGGTGGTTGTGCTGGTCAACGGCGGGAGCGCTTCGGCCTCAGAGATCGTGGCGGGTGCCCTGCAGGACCATGATCGCGGGCTTGTGACCGGGGAACGCAGCTTCGGCAAAGGCCTGGTGCAAACGCAATTTCCGCTTAGCGACAACACCATGCTGCTGCTGACAACGGCGCGTTACTACACTCCCAGCGGACGCCTGATTCAGCGAGATTACAAAGACGTATCGCTCTACGATTATGAATATAATCGCCAGCCGAATAAGGAGCCTGAGGTCAAGCTGACAGACAGCGGGCGCAAAGTCTACGGCGGCGGCGGAATCACTCCCGACATACCGGACCCGGCTCCGAAGCTGGATCCCTTTCAGCAGCTTCTCTACGGGCGCGGGGTGTTTTTCCCAGCCGATCCTTTCTTCGTTACATCGCAACCTATCGGCGTCGGCGATTTCACGCGCTACTTTATGGGCACGCATCCCACGGTCACCAAGGATTTCACGGTGGATGACGCGGTGATGAAGGAATTTCTCGGGTTCTTGGATCAGCAACACATCAAGTACACGCCTGAATTGATTAGCGCCAATCTGGACTGGATTAAAAATCACATCAAGCGCGAGGCGTTCACGTACGCTCTGGGCATTCCGGCGGGCTACAAGGTAGCCGTGGACGACGATGCGCAAGTCCTGAAAGCCGAAGAATTGATTCCGCAAGCGAAGGCTCTCTACGATAATGCGAAGAAAATCGTAGCCGAGCGCCAAGCCGCCGAGGAACAGCAGTAACCTCGAACACCGGACTCCCGTTCCGACATAACACGATTGGACCGCAGCGACTGCGTCACTGGCTCGGCGGAATCGTCTCGCCTTTTACCAGAACGCGCTCGAAAAAATCGGCGGTAGCACCATAGGCGCGAATCCACGTCTTCCACGTCAGGAAACCGTGAATTTCGTCAGGAAAAACAATTTGCTCGAAGGGCACATGTTGCGCGCGCAGGCGCTGCACTAAATCCACCATTTGACTGAACGGCACGTTGCGGTCGTCGTCGCCCTGAATCAGCAGTACAGGTGATTTCCAGGTGGTAACGGAAGAATCTGGCGAGGAGTCGAATGCGAGCTTCGTTGCGTCTTTCACATCCGGCGCGCCTTCGCTCTGCCGCTCCCCACGCGACAGAAATGCGGACCAGTCGTGCACACCGTGCATGTCGACACCCGCTTTGAAAATATCCGAGTTGCGGGCCAGACCCATGGCCGTCAAGAACCCGCCATACGAGCCGCCCCACAAACCGATTTTGTCGCGGTCAACAATCGGAAGATTCCGCAAATATTTCCCGGCAGCGACGATGTCTTTATACTCCGACGCGCCGCGCCAACCGCCATCGGCAGGTTCGCGAAACGCGCGGCCATACATGATGCCGGTGCGATAATTGACGGAAAACACGACGAAACCCCGACTGACCAAATACTGATTTTCGGCGTAGGCGTAATGGTAGTAGTCCATGTTATGAAAGCCAAGCATCATCTGGCGCATTGAACCACCATGCATGTACACCAACGCGGGGCCAGCCGCCGTCCGGCCGCGCGGAACAAAAAGCTGACCGTGAATTTCAAGGCCGTCTTCACTCTTGAAAATCACCTGTTTGGGCGTGACCAGCTGATTCGAGGGAAAATCCGCGGGCAATTCTTCTTGCGCAATCATTTCGCGACCGTTTCTTGTGACTCGGTATGGCATTGCTGGCGAAGTGGCGCTCGACCCCAGACAGAGGACAAATTTTCCGTCGCCCGTTTCCACCGGAGTCCACTCGATTGTCTCGCCCTGGGTTAACGCCTGCAGTGTCCCGCCGTCAACGTTCACTTTCCAGATGTGGCGGCGGTCTACGTCGTTCTGATTCGACGACTCGAGGATTGTTTTTCCATCAGAGCTCAGGGTGACGTCCTTCACATCAAAATCGCCCGGAGTCAGCAGTTTCGCTTCGCCACCGTTCGTGGAAATCGAATAAAGATGATTGCGGCCGTCTTTTTCGGACGCAAAAACGATGCGGTTCCCCGCGCCAAAGTGAAAGGAATCAGCCTCGGTCAGCCGCGGGATCGAATCATCCATCGTGTCTCCGCTCTGCCAGACTTGGGACGCCTTGCCGGTGGCGGGATCGCCTACCCAGATGGACCAGGGCTGTGGGCGTAGCGGAATTAGCGGCAGACCGCGCTCAAGGCCATTCGTTTTGATGTATGCGATTTTCGTGCCGTCGGGCGACCATCTCGGCAAACTGTCGCGATCGACGCTCGGATGGAGATATCGCAGCGCGCTCTGGCCGAAGTCGTAGATGGCTATAAAGCTGTGGTCGTCGCGAACGCTGGTAAAGGCAATTTCGCGGCCATCGGGAGACCATTGCGGGTCAAGATTATCGCCGCGGACATAGCAGAGTTCCTTGACGGGCGTCGCGCCTGAAATCGGCGCAATCCAAATTTTGTCGCGCGCGGGCCAGACGACATTTTGGCCATCCGGAGAAACCGCGATATCCTCGCAGTCTTCGCGGGCGCAATTCATATCGCCGAGAAGGCGCGGCTGGCCGCTCTCCACGTCAGCAGCCCACACTTGTTGATCGGGCTTCTGCACGCTGCTTGTGGGATCCGCGACTTCGCCGGCGGTATTCGTTTCGCTGCCGCGCGCGTAGACGATCGTCTTGCCGTCCGGCGTCAGCCGCAAACTCGCAATCGCCTGGCCATCGTCCTCGGTGTAATGCGTCACCTGGCGCGCCTTGAAATCCGGGCCGTCAGCGACGAACACATTGCGAACACCGCGAATGTCGAACACCCAAGCGATGCGTTCGCCGTTGCGCGCAGCGACTAGCTCATCGGGAAAAGGAGAGCTCATTACCTGTTCGAGCGTAAACCCGGATGGCGCTGGACGCGCGACACCACAAAAGGCGAGCGCACAAACGATCATGCCCGTAGCCAATATTCTGCGTAATGTAACGAAATGCGAACGATCCATGGAAAAACCCCCGCGATGAATTTTGCCGCTGCATGATACGCCCGCAAGGTGGCAAATAAAAAGCGCGATTATCGTGGCGCGGTAAAGAATCGCGCACGCGGATGGGCTGGCAGGGAAAGTGAGGCTGCGTCTTAGTGCAGGAAGGAACTGTGCGGCACGGCGGCAGTGCCGGCCGTCGGCAGAAAATCCGTGAGCACGACGTCGATACGCCGCACAGCTTCATCCACGCCGCGCAGCCGTTCGTCCCGGTCGTCCAGAGTCGCTGACTGCTCAATCAGGCTCAGCGCGCCGCGAATGCGATAGTTCATTTCCGCAATGAGCTGCATTCTCTCTTTCGCCCTGGCGTAAACCTGATTTTCATAACTTGCGGACAGAAAGAACAGGATGAGCAGCGCCCCGATGAACCCAATCGCCAGGTAATTGAAGAACCTTGCTTGTCCGGGTGTCCCGATCCAGTCCAGAATAATGTCTGTGAAAAAGCTTGCCGCGAAGAGGATCAGGCCCGAGAGCAAAGCTGGCGACATCCGCTCAAACGACAACCAACGTGGGAGAGTCTTGTTAAGGTGCATGGAGATTCCTCCGAGGGAAGTGCGCGGGATTATACCGCGATTGAAGCGAATCTGGTAGCCCCAGAGCGTCGGCCAGCGACTAGCTCAGTCGTGAGGCGGCAAAACGTCCGGGAGCTGCAGGACACCGAATCGGCCGTCGGGTTCGCGAATCAGCGTTGGCGCGTAAAGGCCCAACAACTTGCGTGTCCACCAATCCCCTGTCTGACGCTTCACATCCAGAGTCGTAAACCAGTATTGCCAAATGACCGCACGGATTTCCTGCGGCGGGCCGTCGGGAAACGGATCATGCGCGAATAGCGAAAGAACTTCGGGACTGTCGTCGAGCAAGGCCTCCTCGGTGTTGACGACAAATTGATATTGGCGCCAGCTCCCCAGTGAAGCAAACCACAGATTCCAATCGAAACGCGGCTGGTACGGAGCGTAAATGCGCGGAGCTTCATTCAGCGCTTGCGGCTTGTAGCGAAACGGGTACGCAGTCCAGGTCTTGCCAGCGTCATTCGAACCTTGGAATTCAATTTCATAGCGGCCGCGCGTCATCACACCGAATAATCCAAATTCATTCGCGATGCGAAACGGCTCGATTTTCTCAATTGGCCATTGCACTACTTTCTGCACTTCGTATTCTGACGAAGGAAACTCCGGCGCCCACATCCAGATGAGCTGCATCGTGGTCGCGTAGAAAATCCATGCAAAGCAAATCCCCGCAACCGTCATTCCCAGCGGACGCATGACGCGTGAAATATTTGTTTCAGCTCTCGGCGCCGATTCAATAGTTCCTGCATCCGCTTCGCGCGTGTCTTCGGCGCGCATGGCCACCATTACGTGATATTTCGGGAACCAGCTGCGCGGCGCGATGCGCAAGAGGAATTGGTCGTCAAGCAGCAAAAAACCGAGTGCGAGCACGAGGTAATTCAGGAACGCGTAATTCGCCGTGAGGATCACACCGATCTCCCACGGCGTGACGATAAAGAAGCAGATGAGGCGGAAACGACGTGGCAGAAAGAGCATCAGCACGATGCCGAGCTCCATGACGAGTGTCGCAAGCGCTGTCAGCCAGTGAAACCAATGCGGCGCGTGCTGCACGTACCAGCCGATCCACGTGGGCAGCGGGCCATTTTGGTAATACTCGTACATCGCGGTCAGGTGAGGCAGACGCCATTCGGGATCGCCGCCCAGAACTTTCGCCATGCCCGATTCGAAGTAAATACGGAACCACTCCCACAAAAGCAGCCACAGACATGCACGCGAAGGCGGCGACAGTTCGCCCCAGCGCGGACGCCATCCCGCCGGCGCGAAGAACAGGCACAGGAACCCAGCTTCGAGGAGCATGCCGTCGGATTGATAGTTGGCGAAATCCTGCAGCGTGGCGATGAAAGATAAAAAGCAGATAAAACAAATGACCGTCATGCCGCGCGGCCAGAAATTCAGGAAGAGCAGAATCGCGGCGACCATGCCGATCCAGCAGACGGCGACGAGCGCATGGTCCGTCGAGCTCGCCCAGAATACCGACGGCACGAACCAGAATCTCGCGAGACCGTGGACCGAGTGGCCAACGGCACTGATATAAACATTCGCGGGAAGGATGCCGTTGGGGCCGATGAGGCCTTTAGCTTGAAAGACGAGCGAGTAAAATGCGGAGAAGAAAATTATGCCGAGCGCGCGAAGGAAAATCCAGCGCGGGCCGAGATGGCCGTACGTGCCTGACTCAGGGCCAAGGAACCACTTCGCAATTTGCCCAGCGCGGCGCATCGCGGCATTATACACATGGGCGCCGTGCGAGAGGTTGCGTGCTCAGTCGACGATGACTCACCGCAGAGTCGCAGAGAACGCAGCGGGACGGAAAGGCAAATAACGCAGAGGAAACCCTACCCCCCTGTTGGGCACAAAAAGAAGTGAAGAGCAATTGGTGGACGGCAGGGGATTCGAACCCCCGACCCCCGCGTTGCGAACGCGATGCTCTCCCAGCTGAGCTAGCCGCCCACCGAGCCAAATTAGTTTAGCAAAGGCGGACGCAAGCGCCAAATGAACACGCGCGCCGGTAGTGGGCTATTTCGAAAAGCAGCCAAAGTCGCTTCGCCAGAGGGCTGCACTTCCGAGACTCGTCTTGCCTTTCAAGCTTTTAAACGGAGCCGTTGACTTTCCTCGAACAAGCAACCTAATATACGCGTAATTGTGATGCTGGTACCCGCATCGTCGTCTCGCAGTAACCCATCTCGCAAGAATTAGCGGCGACGGAATGGACGTTATGTAAAATGGAGGGTCCATGCTACGAGAACGGGCCTTGAAGGTTGCATTGGTGCTGGTAGGATTGCTTTTCTTGGCCGGCATCTACCCGGTGGCGATATCCTTCCTGCGCCCGGGCCAATCTGGTTACGAAATGATGATGCTGAGCCTCTACGTGACACTCGGGGTTTTCCTGCTTCTGGCTGTACGCAATCCCTCGGCGCATCGCAGCTTGATTGCTTTCACCGCATGGTCGAGTTTTGCTCACGGGGCTGTTATGGCGGCGCAGGCGTTCCAGCATCCGGACGAGCGCGGCGAGCTACTGGGCGCCGTTGCCGGGCTGGTTGTCGTTGCCATAGCCCTGATCGCGCTGGCACCGGCAAAGCCGTCAGCGGCGCCGGCACGGGCCGACACCGCGTACGCAAAGTCGCATTAGCTGCTTTTCAAAATAGACCACTACCCGCGCGCGGGCATTCTTTACGAGCGCGCTCGCGCGGCGTCGACTATACTATCCAACGCTGATATTTCGGGCACGGTTCCCTGCGCGAAGACTTTGCTGCCGCCGCCTTTGCCGCCAACGGGCGCGAGCAACTCGCGCAGGAGCGCGCCCATGTCGCCGCCGAGACCCGCTGATTGCGCGAGGACGACCGCCATTGCTGCGCGGCTTGCAAGGATCACTCGCTTATTCGGAGTTGCGACAATCTTGGCGGCGAGGATGGCCAGGTAGCTGGAGGATGCGTCATCCGAAATAAAAACGATAATTCTGCGTTTGCCGTCGTGAGAAGTTTCGGCGTGTCGCGCGAGCAGATCCGCTGCTTCGAGTTCCGCGAGGCGCTCGGTTAATTTCTTGGCATCGCGCTGGCTAGTACGGCGCTCTTCTTGAATTTTACGCACGTTTTCCGGCAGCTCGGCCATTCCGCAACCGAGATGCTCGGCGGCCTGTCGCAGGGCTGCGAAGTCTCCGCTCCCGGCCGCAAGGGCCCGCCAACCCGCTACGAATTCGACACGCCAATTCCCTTTTTGACGTTCGCATTTGCGCGTGAGCAACGTTCCGGCCTGGCCCGTGCGCGCCAGATGAGTGCCGCCGCAAGGCTGACGGTCGAACGCCTGAATGTCGATGACACGCAGAGTGCCTTCGCGGTCAACTTTTTTGCGAATGCCCTGCGCCGCGAGTTCGTCGGCGGTTCCGTAGCGCACCGCAATGGGACGGTCGTCGAAAATGATTTCGTTCACGCGACGTTCAGCTTCTTCGAGCTGGCGCGGTGTGATGGACGGCGCGGCGAGGTCAATGGTGGAAATATCGCGGCCGAGATGAAACGAAACGGTTTGAAATTTGAACAGCTCGATGAACGCGGCTGAGAGCATGTGCTGAGCCGTATGCTGCTGCATGTGATCGAAGCGCCGAGGCCAGTCGATTACGGCGTGAACCGCGCCCGCCGCGACGGGCTGGTCAGTCGAATGAATGATTTCGTCATTCTCGGCGTCGAGCACTTCGATGACCGTGGCATCACCCAAACGGCCCGTATCAAACGGCTGTCCTCCCGAAGCAGGATAAAACGCGGTGCGATCCAAGCGCACGCGCCAGCGCGCTGCATTCGGCTCGCCTTCAGGTTCGCAGGCAAGCACTTGCGCGTCGAATTCGCGCAGAAACGAATCATCGTAATACAGCCTTTCGGTCACCTATCTGTCCGCCGCGCTTTTTCTTGGTTCTTGCTTTCGACTATCAACTATTGACCGTCAACTATTCTTCAGCGCCTTTTGCCACGCTTCATTGTATTTGTAGCCGCAACCTGTATTGAATAGCACGACCGTCTCATCGGGCTTGATCCATTTTTTCTCCGCCAACTTGCGCGCAGCGACAACCGTTGCGCCGCCCTCGGGTGCCGCATAAATGCCTTCCTTCGCGGCGAGTTCTTTCGAGGTGGCGAGAATCTCGTCATCGGTTGCGGCAATGGCAGTGCCTTTGCTTTCGCGAATCGCTTGAAGGATCAGGAAATCGCCTATCGCTTTCGGCACGCGCAAGCCAGACGCAATCGTCGCGGCGTTCGGCCACATGGGCGCGCTATCCGCGCCTTTTTCGAACGCGTCAACGATCGGCGCGCAGCCCGCGGCTTGCACCGTGACCATGCGCGGACGCTCAGTGCCGATCCAGCCCATCGCTTCCATTTCC
>DASRQP010000125.1:0-12871 GCA_035696585.1 Candidatus Acidiferrales bacterium
GTCGAGCTCTTCGTTGATGGTGGCTTCCTTCTCGATATAAACGTCGGAGGAGGGCATGTAGGCTTCGGGCTGATAGTAATCGTAGTAGCTGACGAAATACTCGACGGCATTGCGCGGAAAAAACGAGCGGAATTCGTGATAGAGCTGGGCGGCGAGAGTTTTGTTGTGGGCGATGACGAGCGTGGGGCGATTCAGCTTCTCGATCACCTTGGCTATGGTAAACGTCTTGCCGGAACCGGTGACGCCGAGGAGCACTTGATGCTTGTCGCCAGCCGCGATACCGCGCTCGATTTGCGCGATGGCTTCGGGCTGGTCGCCGCGAGGTTCGTAGTCGCTCGAAAGCTTGAAATCCATGCAGGGTCTCTCTGGGCCGAATCTTGGCCGCGTGTAAAACTTCCATTATAACGCAATTTGGTTTGCGCGGCGCAGAGGACGAAATCGAGTTCGTGGGTCCGCTTTCGATAAGCCAACTTATCAGGCATAATATGCCCATCGGATCGCGAAAAGCTACGCCGTAGAAAGTATCGGCTGCTATGACTAACGCGGGTATTCGCATTCTCGGGTGCGTCTTGCCGGTCGCGATATGCGTGCATTCGTTTTGCGCCGTCGCGAGTGACGCTCAATCACGCGTTTCGCCTCCAGTTGTTGTGCTTGAGGCGATCAGCACGATCCACGGTATTGGTGGACACAATGATGTCCAAATGCTTGTGCGTCTAACAGACGATGGCAAAGTGGAGTGGGACAAGTGGGTAGGAAAGACGTTGAAGCGCCAAACCAGTTCTCTCACTAACGAGCGAATGTCGGAGGTCAAGCGAAGCCTAGATGCAATTGACCAAAGTGGGCTTCATCCCAACATGGGTCCGTATTACGTTTATGTCGATACCGAAACCGAACTCCGGATTCGCATGGCCACTTCGCGTGGGGAACTTACGTTTTCGGTCTTAAACCCTTGGTCGGAAGGTCTCGTCAACAAGCCAATGCCGAAGAATGTAAAGGCTGTCGTCTGTGAGATTAGTCGACTGAGCGCGCGCGTGGCTAAAGAACCGATTGACCATCTATGTGAGACGCCGCCACTACGCGAACGCTAGCTGATCATTGCTGGCGCAGAGCTTCGTTGGGGTCGACGCTGGCGGCGCGCCATGCGGGGACCCAAGACGACACAGCGGCAATCAGGAAGAAAACGATCGCCATCGTGACAAAAGTCGCCGGGTCGGTCGCCTTTACGCCCACCAACATTGTGGTCATCAGCCGCGTGAGCGCGAATGCACCGATGAACCCCGCCACGATCCCCACCGCCGTGAGCCGCAGCCCTTGGCCCACAATCAGTCTGAAAATCCCGGCAGGCTGCGCCCCCAGGGCCATACGCACGCCGATCTCCGCCGTGCGCTGGCGCACAACGGTCGAAAGCACGCCATAAAGCCCCACGGCTGCCAGCAGCACAGCTATCACTGCGAACACTCCGATCAGCAGCAGCGAAAACCGAGTGCCGGCTTGCGCTTTATCGACCAGATCGTCCGCGGGCTGCATTTCGGCGACCAGGAGCTTTGAGTTCAAGGCCTTAATCGTCGCGCGGATATCGTTTCCATACTTCGATGCGTTCCCACTGGTTCGGATCGTCCATTGCTGCACCGCGGCCGATCCTCCAAAACCATCCGGGAAGTACGTCTGTTCGCGCCCGGGAACGCTGAGCGACTCATCACGCGTGTGCGCCACGACTCCAATCACCTCGACTGGCTCCGCCTCCGGCGTACGAATGCGTATCAGAATCTGCTTCCCCACTGCCGAGCCGTTTGGAAACGCCTTCTTCGCCAGGTCTTCGTCAATCACCACGACATCGTGCCCTGCGCTGCCCGGATTACTGCCTTGCAGCACCTTGTCAGGAATCGGCGTATTGTCCGCATCCGTGAAGGTGCGTCCCGCCACCAGCGAAATGTGCATTGTCTCGAAATATCCCGGCAGCACAAATTCAGGATCCATCGCCTGAAACTTGCTTGTGTCCCTGCCCGCGTCCAGGGTTCCCCACCGTATCGGGAAAAAACCGCCGGCCAGCGGAAAGAGGTCCGACGCCGTCACGCTCTCAATACCAGGTATCGCCTGCAACCGCTGCTGGATTTCCCTGACCGCGGCCGCGCGCGATGCCGACGTTTGTCCGCCGAGCCTGCCCAAGACTTGAAACGTCAGCAGCCCGTGCGGATCAAATCCAGGATTGATGTGTTCTAAATCGCGAAAGCTCCGGAACATCAGCCCGGACCCCACCAGCAGGACAAAACACAACGCCACTTCAATCACGACTACCAGCTTCCGCAATAATCCCCCGCTTGTGAGTCCTTCGTTTCTGCTGCTGCCTCCCAGGACCATGGACACATTCGGCCGCGAAGCGCGCCACGCCGAAACCATTCCGAAAATTCCCGCCGCCACAAGCGCGGCAATCGCTGTGAACGCCAGCACGGACCCGTCAATTCGAATTGTATCCATGCGCGGCAAATTCGCCGGAGCCACGGCCAGTAACTCGCGAATCCCCGCCCACGCCAGCGCGAGACCTCCCACGGCACCCAGCGCAGCGAGCACAAGTGCCTCGGTCAGCATTTGGCGGGCGAGGTGCCATGGACTCGCACCCATCGCCGCGCGCACCGCTAGTTCGCGTTCGCGCAGAGATGCCCGCACCAGCAGCAAATTCGCCACATTGGCGCACGCGATCAGCAACAGAAAAATAACCGCGCCCATCAGCGCCAGAATCGTCGGCTGGACCTCTGCCACCAAGTGTTTCCGCATCGGCTCCAGGTGTACCGCGTAGCCCGCCGTCCGCTCGATCGGAAAATTCTTCCGCGTATCGGCCGTTACGTTGTCCGCTGCCGCCTGCGCCTGCGCCAGAGACATGCCTTCCTTTAGCCTGGCCACTGCGCGCATCGAAACCGAATTTCGATTCCTGTTGTCATAATTCAATCGGTTGGCAACCCACAGTTCCGGATCCGCTTCGGTCTCCGCCTCCGGAGGAAAGTACAGCCTGAAGCCCGGCGCCAGCACTCCCACAATCACGGGACTGAACTGCTGCCCCTGCGTATGAATACTGCGTCCGATGATTGCGGGATTGCCGCCAAACCTGTGCTCGAAATATTCGTAGCTGAGAATGGCCATCACCGGCAGCCGTGGCGGCGGTGGCGCTCCTGTTTGCGGCGTTCCTGGAGCGGGCGGCGGAGGCTGAGGCAACCCGTCCTGACTCGAAAAATCGCGCCCGTAGGCAATCTTCGCTCCCACCAAGTCAAAGAAATTCGTCGTCACGATGGCCACGCGCGCTTGTTCTGGTGTTCCGTCATCCAGCGGCAAAATGAATTTGAACGTAAACACGCCCGCGATTCCCTGGAATACGTTCTTCGTCCCGTCGCGCAAATCAATAAACTCTTCGTTGGAAAACGGAAAATCACGGACATGCCGCACTGTCATGTCACTCCGCGCCACCACGAGTTGGCTGGGATTTTTATACGGCAGCGGCTTCAGCAGAACGGCGTTCGTGACGCTGAAGATGGCCGTGCTGGCGCCGACACCCAAGGCGATCGTGAGCACCGCGGTGAGCGTGAAGACAGGGCTCTTGCGCAGAGTTCGTCCCGCGAATTTTACGTCTTGCAGCGACATAGTTCACCTCACGCGTTGGCGCAATCTTGGAACGAATCCGCCGCCATCGGCAGCAACCAACCAGTTTTTACTCTCTTCGGCGATGTATGTCTATGCATGAAACGTTTGGGTAGTGGGTCAGTTTGAATTTTGGCTCTTTGTGTCACGAACAAGAAAACTCAAACTGACCCACCACCAACGTTTGTGATGGATTGCGGGGCGAAAAGCTGATGCGTCAACGGAGGTGAACGGCGTGGAAATGAAAACGGCTGGCAGGGAGGCTGCCAGCCGTTGTGTTTCTAAGAGAGAAGCAGGCGATTAGCGACCGTGCCCGCCACCGTGAGAGCCTCCGCCGTGGCTACCGCCACGTGAGCCTCCTCCGCCGTGTGAGCTTCCACCGCGGAAGCTGCCGCCGGATGAGCCGCGTCCGGAACCGCCACGAGAGCTATTCCCTCTGCCTGAGTTGCCACGGCTGAAGGACTGGACGCCCCCTCGGTTGCCATTGCCACTGCTGAAGGATTGGCGGTCGCCTCCTCTGTTGCCATTGCCATGGCCAAAGGACTGGAAGTTCCCGCCTCGGTTGCCATTGCCACGGTCGAAATGGTTGTCGCCGCCGCGCCCGCGGAAGTCATTGCCACCCCTGTTGCCACGGTCGAAGTGGTTGTCGCTTCGGCCGAAAGAGCGGAAGTTGCCACGGCCCCGGTCACCGGCAAAGCCGCGTCCGTGTTCGAAGCGGTCGCGGTCGCCCCAGTAGCGGTCACGATCGAAGTCGCCGTGAAACCACGGGCCGACGCCGATGAACTCGCCTCCAACAAAATACGTCGGGCCCCAGTAGCCGTAAGGCGCGCAGTCATACGGGTAGTAATCATAGTAGCCGTATGGGCATACCGGCGCTGCTACGTAACCTCCGTAAACGGGACCGACCCCGATGCCGACTGACACTTGAGCCTGGGAGTAGCCCGCCGCAAATAGGAAGATTCCCACTAAAGCCAGGTACTTTAGATAACGCATTTTCGGCCTCCTTCATCGCCCGCACTGTCCGCTGAGGTGACCCGGGCTGCCTCGCTATACTGGCGAGACGAACTACCAAAGGGCAAGACGTGGGCCAAAGCCAAGGAGAACCGCATGCTCATTTAAAGCCATGTATATTCATATATATAAGGGAATCGATCTGGCAGCAACCACCGGGTAGGACAGGCCGCGCATGGCTCTCAGCCACCACCAGCGGTGATTCTCAGCCACCGGTACTAGTGTCGTGTCCCTCTTGGACTTCAAGAGTCGCTCCCTAGCTTCAGGGGACTAATCCCAGTGATTTGAGATGATTTACGCCGGGGCTGAAGCCCCGGGCTCCTGTCAGGGGATGGCAGCTTGGGAGATGAGGATGATTTGGGACTGGCTGCGGGTGTCGCCAGCGTAGCGCATTTTGTTGTGGGCGGTGGTGGTCATGATGGTGAAGTCCATGTGAGCCGTGGCGGTTTGCGTGACGCTGACGACCATTCCAGTGCGGAGGGAGATGGACGTGAGGCCGTCGCCTGAGCCGGTCCACTCGCCGAAGGTGCGCAGGCCGTTCTTGCGGAAAACTTCTGGGGTGCGGTCCTTGTCTTCGTTTGGCGATTCGTTCGTGGGCTGATCGGTTTGGTGGCCTGACTGGGCGGCTTGCTGGCTTGGGCGCGGGGCGGGCGCGCCGGTGATTTCGGAATGGGTGAGGACGATGGCGCACTGATCCTGCACGGCGGAGGGAGTTACCTGCTGCGCGACGGCGCCGACTGGCGGCTCCGGATGCACGGCGGGGCAAGGCTCGTCGCGTACGTAAGTCGATTCAATATGCCAAGCGAGACCGGCAAGCGGGACGTTGTCGATGGCTTGCTCAGAGGACCATTTCTCGCCGATTTCGATGCCCTTCTTCGAGACGGAAGCTCCCAAAGTGAGTTGGCTGAGCCACTGGTTCACAATTGCGGAGCGGGATTGATCGTCGAGAAGCCCTTTTAGGCCGGAGACATCGGTGATTTTGCCAGTGGGCTCGAGGGTGAACTCGATGGACTGGCCCTGGAGCTTCTTATACTGATCGGCGATTGCGGCAGTGTCTGCGTCATAAGAATCGCTGGTGCTGTTGGCCGCCGCGGTCTCGTACGTGACGCGGATGCGCGCAGCGGAATCGCTGGAGACTCTAAGGACTTCCAAACGCAGAACCACGTTGACGGATTCGCCGGTCTTTGTGGGGCCTTCGGGATCGACGACAGGGCCGGAGGAATGCGAAGCGCCGTCGATGTGCATCTGCACGCTATAGTGAAAAACTTGTCCGGCGGTGAAATTCGGCGTGAAATGAATGCGAGTGTCCGCCGTAGCGCGGCGCGCCGAAGGCGCTATGGCAATGGCTACGAGAAAAAGCACGAAGAAGAATTGGCGAATTCGCGGGAGGCAGACGGCAGGGGCCATCATGCTGCGACGCTAACACAGCGCGCGCAGAGGCGCAAACGGGCGAAGATATTTTCGCTTCGCGCGGGCATTGACGGCGCGACGCTTTCGTTGGAGGATTCCAAGTTCGGCACGCGACTGAGTCCAGAAAGCGGGAGACGAACATGCCAGAAAAGACATCGTGGGACAAAATCGAGAAAGAAAAACTAAGCGCTACAATTACGCGGCAGATGATCTTCGGCGAAAAGGCGATGCTGGCGCGTATTTTTCTGTCGCGCGGCGCCATCGTGCCTCGCCATTCGCACGTGAACGAACAAATCACGTGGATTATTTCCGGCGCGCTAAAACTGATTTTCGATGATGGCGAGAGAATTCTGCGCAACGGCGAAATGCTGCTGATTCCCGCGAACGTGCCGCACGCGGCCGAAGCGATGGAGGATACCGTGGACATGGATATTTTTGGTCCGCCGCGCGAGGACTGGATCAAGAAAACAGACGCGTATCTGCGCGGATAATTGTTGCGGCGGTTTCTTTCCGAATTATTGAGGAGCGCGATCATGGACCTGGGACTGAAAGGAAAAGTGGCGATTGTAGCGGCGGCAAGCAAGGGGTTGGGCCGCGCGTGCGCCGAAGAATTCGCGCGCGAAGGCGCGGAAGTCGCGATTTGTGCGCGTTCGGCGGCGAATCTTGAAAAGGCCGTGGAGAGCATACGCAAGGCGACGGGGCGCGAAGTTTTTGCGCAGGAGCTTGATGTGACGCGCCACGAAGCCGTGCGCGATTTTGTGGCAGCGGTGGAGAAGCGTTTTGGCCGCGTCGATATTTGCGTGACGAACGCGGGCGGGCCTCCGTCGAAGAAATTTCTGGACATTTCGATGGATGAATGGCGAACCGCTGTGGACTTGACTCTGATGAGCGCCGTTTATTTTGCGCGGGAAGTGTTGCCGCGCATGAAGAAAAATCGCTGGGGACGCTTGCTGGCGATTACTTCCGTTTCCGTGAAACAGCCGATCGACAATTTGCTGCTGTCGAATTCGATTCGCGCCGGCGTGACGGGCTTGATGCGCACGCTGGCGAATGAATTCGGCGGTGACGGGATCACGGTGAATTGCATTTGCCCCGGCTACACGCTGACGGAAAGGCTCGATGAACTCGCGGGGTTACAAGCGAAGAATGCAGGCGTGGAGCGCCAAAAGATTTTGGAGCGTTTGAGTGCACAAGTGCCGGTGGGACGCGTGGGCCGGCCTGAAGAATTCGCGGCGATGGTGACGTTCCTTGCGTCGGAGCGCGCGAGCTACATCAATGGCTGCTCGATTCCCGTGGACGGCGGCTGGACGAGAAGTCTGCTGTAAGCGCGGAGGAATATTCGCGACTTAACGAGTGAAGCTAACGGGCGAGGAGAATGCGCAGGTCGCGGAGATTATTTCCGGTGGGGCCGGTCATGATTGCGTCGCCGAGGCGATCGAAAAAAGTGAAGGCGTCGCTGCGGCTGTAATAATCGTGCGGGTCCGCGCCGATTTTTCGCGCTCGGTCAAGAGTGGTGCCGTTGGCGACAGCGCCAGCGGCGGGACTGTTGCCATCAATTCCATCCGTGCCGACGCTCAGTACAGTAATTTTGTGCCCTGCAATTTTCTCCACACAAGCCAGCACGAAGGCGGAATTGCGGCCGCCGATTCCCTTCCCTGTTACCGGGCTGCTGACTTCTCCATCGGCGATCAGCGCGACGGGTTTGCCCCCAAACGAACGCGAGATCGCGTCGAGCTGCGCGAGCAGATGTTGCGCGGCCTTCTCGACGGGCCAGCCGTCGGTGCCGTTGTCGCAGACGGTGAGAAATCCGGCGGCTTCGGCGGCAACGTGGGCGTGATGAAACAAATCGCGCCGGCCGAGGAGCAATTCGAATTTCGCGCGCGCAAAGGCAGGGTCGCCGGGTTTCGGAGTCTCGACAAGCGAATGTTTGTCGAACTTTGCGCGCAGAGACGCCGGCAATTTATCGAGCAGATGGTATTTTTGGGCGACGCGCTGCGCGTCGGCGATGGTCGTGGGATCGGGCAGCGTGGGCCCTGAAGCGAGAGCTGACTCCTGACCCTCCGGCACGTCCGTGACGCCGAACGTTAGCTTCATCGCCTTAGGCGCGGCGGCGGCGAGGCGCCCGCCCTTCACGGCGGAAAGATGCTTGCGAATGGCGTTGATTTCCTCGATGGGCGCGCCGCAGGTGACAAGCGCATGGTTCAGCTTCACGAAATCGTCGAACGAAATATTTTCGTCGAGCGGCAATTCGACCAGAGACGAACCGCCGCCGGAAAGCAAAAAGAAAATCAACGTCTTGTCGCCGCAGGCGCACAGCAAATCGAGAATCGCGCGTCCGGCGCGAAAACTTTGTTCGTTGGGAACCGGATGCCCGGCGACAAATGATTTCCAGTTATGGAGCGCGCGCGGCGGCTTCGCAGGGCTGGCGAGAATTCCGGTGATGTGAAATTCAGGCGCGAGCACGGCGGTGATTCCTTCCGCCAGCACGACGGAAGCCTTCCCCATGGCGATCGCGACAATTTCGCGATAGTTGCACAAATCGACTTCGGAATCGCCCGCTTGAATCAGGCTGTCGCGGCGAGAGAGCTTTGCCGCGAGCGTTGCAGGAATGTCGATCCCCGCGAGCGTGTTGGCGAAGATTTGCCGGGCGAGACCTTTGCTATCATCCATGGTAGTTGTAAAGCATTCCGAATGAAAAATAATTCATGCTTTTTCGAGGGCGGCGGCTCCGGCGCGCGCAACTTCCAAATCCTGATCTTCCGAACCGGCGCTCACGCCAATCGCGCCGACGGTCTGGCCATCGACACTGAGCGGGACGCCGCCGCGAATCGGAGTCTGCGCGGAAGAACTCGCGAGCGCGAGGCCGAGCGACAGAACGACATTCGGTTGATCGCCTGACATTGCGGAGCCGGTGGGAGCACGACGCATCGCTGCAGCTTGCGCTTTGACGAGCGCCACGGAAATCGACGACGGCTTCGCGCCGTCCATGCGGATAAACGCCAGCAGATGCGCGCCGTCATCGACCACGGCGATATTCATCGGGCAGCGAATTTCTTGCGCGTGCTTTTCCGCCGCGGCAAGAACGGCGCGCGCGCCTTCGAGCGTCAGCTTCGGATGATTTCGTATAACGAACGCCATGGTTTCACCTTTGCCGGTGATGTCAGATTTTGCCGCGACGGCGTGTCAGGAAAGGAGTCACTTCTTTTTCCACAGACCGACCGTGTTTCCTTCGGGATCCTGCATCCAGGCAAAAGTTCCGGTCGGAATGTCGACGGGCGGCACAAGCGTTTTTCCACCGAGCAATTGCGCATTGTCGAGATAGCGCTGCACATTTTCGACTTCGACATAGAAGATTGTGTAGTGATGAGGCTCGTGCCCCAGCGCGGTGATGTGTCCCGTGACCGCGCCGCCGGTATTGATCATCGCGGCGGGGCCGGCCTGTTCAAATTTCCAGCCGAACAGCTTGGCGTAAAAGTTCTGGGTCTTTGCGCTGTCGCGACAACCGATTTCGAAATGCACGACGGGGTTTCCCATGGCATTTCCTCCTTAGTTTGCTCTCCTTATTCTGCGGCGAGGGCTTCAGGGTTAAGGGCGTTGGACGGACGACGTCCGTCGAACAGCGCAATCACATTTTCTGCGGCGATCAACGCCATTTTTGTGCGCGTCTCGACGGAAGCGCTGGCGATGTGCGGCGAAAGGATCACGTCTTTGTCGTTTATTCTTTCCGTGGGCAAGCAGATGATCGCATCTTTAGCAGCGACACGACGCAACAATTCGTCACGGGGCGGCCGTGGCTGGCCGGTCCAATAATCCACTTCGAAATGCTTTTCGAGCAGCGCGCGCGTAGGCGCGAAGAGTCCATGAGTGGCGAACACTTTTGGTTTCATGATTGAGGTCCCCGATAAAATGCCGAGAGCGTGAGTAGCATATCGCCACGCGATGTGTCAACGCGGCACGCACAAGGGTAATGGGTCAGTTTGAATTTTGACTCTTTGTGCCACGATCGAAGAAATTCAAACTGATCCAGCACCGGCACAAGCATCACGATTGCATGCCAGCATGTTCCAGTCTATATTCGCGTTCAATGCACAATCCGCTGGTCAAGTATCTCATCGGCACCTGCATTCTGAGCGTGGGGTTGGTGATTTTGCTTTCCGCGACGGAAATCGCGCGAGGGTTGACACATTTCTGGGAGTACTGGCTCGGAAAACGGCCGGCCGGACCGGCCACGCCGAGCGCCCGCTCCGCCGATTCGGAACAGCCACAGTACCGCGCGCGCCTGATGATGTGGCGCGCGATTGGGGCGCTGATTGTGATCGACGGATTCGTCTGGCTCGCCCGCGCGACCTCGGAAGTATTTCGCGCCATGCCCCACACAAAACCGTGAATCTCTCGCGTCACGTTGACGCCGGGAGAGACGCGCGACTATAGTGGTTTTCGCGCGTCTAACCAATCGTCCAACCAACTATGGATCGCCATCTCCTAAACGAACTCGAACAATTCCTGGGCAAGGATTGCGTTCTGAGCCGGCCCGAGGATTTGCTGCTTTATGAATACGACGGCTCGGTGGAAATTGCGCGCCCGCAATGCATCGTTTTCCCGAGCACGGCTGCCGACGTGGTACGAATCGTGGGGCTCGCGAACCGTTACAAGATTCCCATTGTCGGGCGCGGAGCGGGCACGGGACTTTCGGGCGGAGCGCTGGCGCGAGAAGGCGGCATCATTGTTTCGTTCGCGCGAATGAATCAGATTCTCGAGATTGACGCGGAGAATCAACGCGCGGTGGTGCAGCCCGGAGTGGTGAATTCGGATTTGAATGCGGCGGTCGCGTCCGCCGGGCTGCATTTTGCGCCGGATCCGTCGAGTCAGAAGGCATGCACAATCGGCGGAAACGTTTCGGAAAACGCGGGCGGCCCGCACACGCTCGCCTATGGCGTGACGACTAATCACATTTTGGGCCTCGAAATGGTGATGCCCACGGGCGAGTTGGTGCGCATCGGCGGAAAAGCGGTGGACGCGCCGGGCTACGATTTGTGCGGCCTGTTCGTGGGATCCGAGGGGACGCTTGCGCTGGTTACGGAAGTCACGGTGAAGCTAACGCGTTTGCCGGAAGCGGTGAAGACGCTGCTGGCGATTTACGATCGCGTGGACGGCGCGACGGAGACGGTGGTGGAAATCACGGCGCGTGGAATTACGCCAGCCGCGTGCGAAATGCTCGATGGCTGGACTTTGCGCGCGGTGGAGGCGTGGGTGCATGCGGGATTTCCGCTGGATAGCGCGGCCGTGTTGTTGATCGAGGTTGATGGATTGCGCGAAGCAGTGGAGCAGCACGCGAAAGACATCAGCGAAGTTTGCAAGATGCATGGAGCGCGCGAAGTTCGCGTGGCGCGCGATGCAGCCGAGCGCGATTTGCTGTGGAAGGGACGGAAAAACGCGTTTGGGGCGGTTGGACGACTGTCGCCTACGTATTATGTGCAGGATGGCGTGATTCCGCGAACGAAATTGCCGCAAACATTGCGCGAAATCGAGCGCATCGGAAAAGAAAATGGTTTCGAGATCGGCAATATTTTTCATGCGGGCGACGGCAACCTGCACCCGATTATTCTTTTCGACGCGCGCGACCCGAAACAATTCGAGCGCGCTGTGTCGACCGCGGACGCGATCATTCGGTTCTGCATCGAGATGGGCGGCGCGATCACGGGCGAGCACGGCGTGGGAATGGAAAAGGACCGGTTGATGCCGCTGCTTTTCAGCGATGCGGATCTGGCGCTGATGCGCAAGGTGCGCGATGCGTTCAATCCAGCGGGGCTGCTCAATCCCGGCAAGATTTTCCCGACGGGCAAAGGCTGCGGCGAAGTCCGCATTCGCCCCATGCCGCAACGTGGCTCGGGTGCTGGAGCGCTGCGCGCCGGAGGGGAACACGCTTGAGCACTCCGGCGAAAACGATGCCCTCGCGCGCCGTCGAAATCGTGGGCGCGGCACACTTTACGGACGATCCCGCCCAACTCGTAGCATACGAAGTCGATGGCGTGCGGCCGGGCGCAGCGGCGCGGCCTGGGACAGCGGACGAAGTTGCGGAATTGGTGAAACTGGCGGTCGCGGAAAAACTCGCGGTGATTCCCATTGGCGCGCGAACGAAACTTGGCATTGGAATGCCGCCTGCACGATACGACCTCGCGATTGATATGACGCGCCTCGACCGCGTGATTTCGTACGATCCAGGCGATTTGACGCTGAGCGTCGAAGCAGGCATTCCGCTCGCTAAACTTGCAGCAACTCTGGCGGAGCACAAGCAATTTGTGCCGCTCGCAGTTCCGTTCTATGAGCGTGCGACGATTGGCGGGACGCTCGCGAGCGGAGTCGATTCTCCGCTGCGGCAGATGTATGGCACTGCGCGCGATTTTGTGTTGGGGATGGAATTCGTCACGGGCGAAGGCGCGCTGGCGAAAAGCGGTGGCCGCGTGGTGAAAAACGTGAGCGGCTACGATTTGCACAAGTTGATGCTGGGCGCGATTGGCTCGCTCGGCGTCATGACACGCGTGAATTTCAAAACGTTTCCGCTGGCTGCCGAGACACGCGGATGGCTTGCCGGATTTGCGCGCGCGGAGGAGGCGTTCACGTTCGCAAACAGCATTCGCAAGTCGCCGCTCGCGCCGCAGACTTTGGAGATTTTTGATAGGCCAGCCGGGGGGATATTGGATGCCCGGCTGCCGATCGAGCAAACTGACTGGAGCGTCGCAATTTCAGCGGCTGGAAACGAGCGCGTTCTTGAGCGCAGCGCGAGCGACCTGCAAACCCTGTCGCGTAGCGCAAACGCAACCGC
>DASRQP010000126.1:0-6328 GCA_035696585.1 Candidatus Acidiferrales bacterium
GTAATCACGACAATGGCCAGCAAAGCGACGACGTCAACGCGGGCTGAAACGGCATGCCCAAACAGGGAGAAAGAAAGCGAGGGCGTCGCATTAAACGGAAGCTTCACGCCAAAGAAACCCGTAAGGCTGCTGACGTAGCCGCTCCAGCCGACGGCGACGGTGGCTGCGCCGAAGGCGTATTCGAGGACGAGCGCCCAACCGATAATCCAGGCCACAATCTCGCCCATGGTCGCGTAGCCGTAGGTATACGCGCTGCCGGCGATGGGAATCATCGAGGCAAACTCCGCATAGCACAGACCCGCGAAGACGCAGCCAATGCCGGCGACGACGAAAGAAAGCACAACTGCCGGGCCCGCGAACTGGGCCGCAGCGACCCCGGTCAGCGTGAAAATGCCCGTGCCGATAATCGCGCCAATGCCGAGGGTGATCAGGTTTATCGGCCCGAGCGAGCGCCTTAGCGAATGCTCGCCCGTCTCCGAGGCTTCCGCCATGATGGTGCTGATTGGCTTGGTCGCTAAAAGATTGCTGGCCATTCATTCCCTCCCCGATTCGAATGTGGGTCCGTGACGCGCCGTTTTTCTATTCCGTCGCCGATGCGTTTCGATTGCGCGACATCATGCGCCAAATCACGTAGACGGGCAAGCCCAGAAGCACAATGATTAGGCCCGGCCACGTATTCTGCGGCTTGTAGCGCAGCAGTTGCACCTCTAAAAATAACGCCATCAAAATGTAGAGAGCCGGAAGGACCGGATAACCGACGGCGCGATAAGGCCGCTCCATCGTGGGACGGGTCCGCCGCAAGACGAAAAGTCCCGCCAGAGTTAAAATGTAGAAAATCAATTCCGCGAAGATCAGAAAATCGAGAAGCTGATTGTACGTGCCCGAAAGGCAAAGCACAGACGCCCACACACACTGGACAATCAGCGCGACGCCCGGCGCGTGCTTGGCGTTAACGCGGCCAATCGACTTGAAGAGCAGTCCATCTTTGGCCATGGCGTAATAAATTCGCGCGCCAGCGAGAATCAGGCCGTTGTTGCAGCCGAAACAGGAAATCAAAATCGCTACGGCCATTACAATCGCGCCGGCGGGACCAAAAATCACCTGCAACACAGCGGTGGCGACGCGGCCGTCAGTGGCGTACTGAATGCCGCGCGAAATAATTGTCGCGCCATGCGGGTCTCCCGCCATGGGCAGTACGCGCAAATACGCGAAGTTCGCAAGAACGTACAGGGTGGTAACGATCATCGTGCCGAAGAAAAGCGCAAGCGGCAGATTGCGTCCGGGGCGCTTGACTTCCGAAGCAGTGAACGTGATGTCATACCACGCATCGGATGCAAAGAGCGAGCCGACCATCGCCACGCCGACAACGGTGACAGTCGAAATCTCCCACGTGCTTACACCGGGCGGATAGGCGTGGTGGACGGAGAGTCCTGCGTTATACCAGAAATTATGGAAATTCGCGGCGACGGCTTCCGCGCGCGCGAACAGAAATCCCACAATAACCAGCGCCGCCAACGATACTGTCTTCACGCTGGTGAAAACGTTCTGGACGATTTTACCGAGACGCAAACCGCGCAGGTTGATCCACGTGAGCAGCACGATGGAAATGATCGCCAGCAAATTCTGCCGGTTGAGGCCGAGATCGTACGGACCAAGTATTCCGAATGGAAGTTTCCACGGCCCGAAAGTGCCGAACTTCAGTATCCATGCCGTGGGGGAAAACCACGGCGCGAAGACTCCCGTGAATTTTGCAAACGCGATTGCCACCGCCGCAATCGTGGCTGTCTGGACAACCAGCAGCATCGTCCAACCGTAGAGGAATCCCCAGAGTTCGCCAAACGATTCGCGCAGATAAACGTATTGTCCGCCTGCGTGCGGCATTGCCGCGGCCAGCTCACCGTAGCTCAGCGCGCCGATCAGCGTCATCACGCCGGACATGACCCACACAATAATCAGCAGGCCAGGGCTTTGCACTTGATTGGAAATGTCGGCGGAGACGATGTAAATGCCCGAGCCGATCATCGACCCGACCACAATCATGGTCGAATCGAACAGGCCCAAGCCCTTTACAAGTCCAAGGGACCCGCTCGACGCCGCGACTGGTTGAACCTTTTCAGCCATTCAGCTCGCCTCGATTCGTGAACTGCGATGCGAATTTTCCTGCGAACGCTTGGCAATCGCGAGGAATTCCCTGGCGCGCTCGGCAAGGTCGCGCGTTTCGAGCAAATCGCGAATCACGGCAATGGAATCCGCGCCTGCTCCATAAACTTCGGCGGCACGTTCGCGCGTAATGCCGCCAATGGCTACCATGGGCTTTTGCGTAAGTTTGCGCGCCTCGCGAATGAAAGACGTGCCCACGACGGCGTCCGGTTTCTCCTTTGTCGACGTCGAGAAAATCGGTCCCACGGCGATGTAATCAGCGGAAGTTCTGTCTGCCGCGCGCACTTGCTCGAGATTGTGGGTGGAAACGCCGACCCATTGACCCGAGCCGCAAATGCACCGCACATCGTCCGGAGGCAAATCCGCTTGACCCACATGCACGCCGCCTGCGCGAACCATCGCGGCAATGTCCGGACGGTCATTGATGATGAGCCGCGTGTTGCGGCTTGCCAGCGTTTCGGCCAAATTCGAACAAACCTCAAAATATTTCCGCGAAGATAAGTGCTTGGCCCGATATTGAATCAGCTCGACGCCCGCGGAAATCAATTCCCGCGCGCACTTCGACACCGGCATGTTCAACGAGTCTTCGTCCAACATCGCGTAGAGAGGCGGAAACAAAATCGCTTGTCCTATCTGGCCGCGACGGCTTCGTAGCGGTCGAGAAAATGGGTGTCGAGCTTGCCGGCAATGAAATCGGGATCTTCAAGAATCTTCTTGTGCAATGGAATCGAAGTCTTGATGCCTTCAATGACGAATTGATCGAGCGCTCGAGACATGCGCGCGATGGCTTCCGCACGGTTGTCACCGAAGGCAATGATCTTGGCGACGAGCGAATCGTAATAGGGGGGAACAACTGCTTCCGAATACAGCGCCGTGTCCACGCGAATGCCGGGACCGCCCGGAACGCGAAATGCGGTGATGCGGCCGGCTGAGGGCGCGAATGTGTCCGGGTCTTCCGCGTTGATACGGCATTCGATTGCGTGTCCGTGAAAGCACGGCTTGCCAACCACGTCATCGAGTTTTTCGCCGGCCGCGAGACGAATTTGCGCCTTCACCAGGTCCACACCGGAAATCATCTCCGTCACCGGATGCTCCACCTGAATGCGCGCGTTCACTTCGATGAAATAAAGCTTGCCTGAGGCTTCATCACGGAGAAATTCCACCGTACCGGCGCTGGAATAGCCGATTTTCGAGAGGGCCTTCGCGACGCGCGCGCCCATTTCATCACGCGTCTTCGTGTCGAGGGCGGGCGAAGGCGACTCTTCAATGATTTTCTGGTGCCGGCGTTGAATCGAACACTCGCGCTCGCGCAGATGGATGACCTTGCCGTGAGTGTCGCCGATTACTTGAAACTCGATGTGCCGGGGACGCTCAATCAATTTCTCGAGATACACATTCGCGCTGCCGAACGCCTGCTGCGACTCATTGCGGGCGGTCTGAAATGCGGAGATCAGATCTTCTTTTTTGTGAACCACGCGCATACCGCGGCCGCCGCCACCTTCGGCAGCCTTGATGAGCACGGGATAGCCGATCTCGCCCGCGAGTTTCAGCGCGGTGTCCTCATCGGGAACGACGCCAGGGCTGCCGGGAATGATGGGCAGGCCCGCCGCGGACATTTCGCGGCGTGCGCGGTCCTTTTCACCCATCATGCGAATTACTTCCGGCGAAGGCCCGATAAACGTGATGTGCGAAGCCTCGCAGACTTCGGCGAAATTGGCATTCTCCGAGAGGAAACCGTAGCCGGGATGAATGGCATCGACGTTGGTGATTTCCGCAGCGCTGATGACGTGTGGAATGTTGAGGTAGCTCTCCGAGGAGCGCGCCGGGCCGATGCACACCGCTTCATCGGCAAAGCGCACGTGCAACGAGTTGCGATCCGCCTCCGAATACACGGCAACCGTGGGAATTCCCAGTTCCTGGCACGCGCACAAGACGCGCAGTGCGATCTCGCCGCGATTCGCAATCAAGATTTTACGAAACATTTTCTCTTGAGGACAGGCGCCAGCGCCGGACTACTGTTTCCGGCTGGGATGAATGGCGAAGAGCGGCTCGCCGTATTCGACCGGCTGGCCATTCTCGACAAACACGCGCATCACTTCGCCCGCCACATCCGCCTCGATTTCGTTCATCAGCTTCATGGCTTCGATGATGCAGAGCACCCGCCCGGCATCCACATGATCGCCCGGACGAACAAACGGGTCGGCCCCCGGAGTCGGTGAGGAGTAGAAGGTACCCACGATGGGCGACTTGATGACGTGAAGATTTTCGTCAATAGGCTCGGGCGTCGAACCGGACGAGGCTGGCGCGGCCGTGGGAGCCGCTGCCGGATGGGCCACAACGATTTCAGGTACGGAGTGCATGGCGCGAAACGGAGCGCCGGCGTGCGATTGGGCTTTGCGCAGGCGGATGCGGACATTGCCATTTTCGTACTCGAATTCATCGAGACTGTGCTGTTCCATGAATTCGAGGATTTTGGAAACCTCGCGCAAGTCCGGTGCTGAATCGCGTGAATGGCCTGCGCCAGCCTTTTTTGCTTTGCCCTTCATCCGATTTCAATTAGCTCCCGATTGGCGTGGGTTAGCAATTCTGCGCCGGTGCTCGTCACCAGGGCGTCATCTTCGATGCGGATGCCGCCTGTGCCTTCGACGTATACTCCGGGTTCGAGCGTTACCACAGTGCCGGCGCGGAGGACTGATTGGTCTCCCCGGCCTAACCGAGGGCTCTCATGCACCTCGAGGCCCAAGCCGTGCCCCGTGCTATGTATAAACCGTCGCTCCAAACCAGCTTGCTTGAGGACGCCACGCGCGGCAGCGTCCACCTGTTCCGCTGTGACGCCCGGACGCAGCGCCTGCCGGGCCGCCTGCTGCGCCCGAAGCACCGCTCCGTACCAGCGGCGCTTCTCTGAAGACGCGCGTCCCACGCAGACCGTGCGCGTCAAATCGCTCGAATAGCCGCGCAGTATAGCACCGAGGTCAAACACGACCAACTCGTTTTTCTTCACCAGTTTCCGGCTTGCCCGCGCATGTGGCCACGCTCCACGTTCGCCGGAGGCGATGATGGTATCGAAGGCGGGCCCGTCCGCGCCCTTTCGCCGCATGCGGAATTCGAGTTCGGCAGCCAGTTCAATTTCGGACACTCCGGGCTTCACCAGCGGCAGAGTCTCTTCCCACGACGAGCAGGCGATTCGCGCCGCTTCGCGCATGGTGACCAGTTCGGACTCGTCTTTGATTACCCGCAGACCTTCGACCTTGCCATCCCACGGAATCCAACGAATGCGCGCGCCCGTAGACTTGGCAAGCGCGGCCTTTTGCAGGACTGTCAGGTGCGCCGCTTCGAATCCGACACGGCGAACCGATGGTTGTTCAAGCTGTTCGGCTACTGCTTTCAGCAGCGAGCCGCGGACAATTTTAACTTGGGCGGCGGTGACTTCCTGCTTGGCTTGGATGGTATAGCGCGGGTCCGTGAAGAGAATCGCGCCGTTGCGTGTGACCAAAACAATGCCGGAGCTTCCCGAAAATCCTGTGAGGTAGAAAATGTTCGGGAGGTGGGTAACGATGAACGCATCCAGGCGGTCAGCACGCATCGCCTGCCGCAAAAGCGAAAGGCGGGACGTCTGACTTGCCCGCCCCGCCTTTTCAGATACCTTGGTTGCTGCGATTTTCCCCTCCGCTTCCCGGCTTACATGGGAAGAATACGGGGAGTGATGAAGAAGAGCAACTCTTGAGAGTTTGTGCTGATTGACGTATGCCGGAAAAGTTGTCCGACGATCGGGATGCTGCCGACAAACGGAACCTCGTTAATCGTCGTTTGCTGGTTCGACACGATAATGCCGCCGATCCGGATCGTTTGGCCGTCATCCACCAACACCTTGGTGTCTTCCGATTGCGTGTCGAGGGCCGGAATTCCCTGAATTCTCGGGATCGCCGGGTCAATTTGCGTGTTTTCAACGTGGATGGTCATGAAGATGGTGCCTTCCTTGGTGATCTGCGGAGTCACTTGAAGCTCCAGGACGGCGTCCACGAACTGCACGGAAATTGTGTTGTTGATGACGGTCTGAATGGGAATCTTGGTTCCCTGTTTAATGGTGACCTGCTCGTTATTCTGAGTGATCTCGGTGGGCTTTGAAAGCAACTTGCCAACGCCCTTCGATTCCGCTGCCGAGATGATG
>DASRQP010000127.1:0-8397 GCA_035696585.1 Candidatus Acidiferrales bacterium
GTCTACGACCGCGTGAAGGGCCGAGTGGGCGACATCCCCGACGAAACTGTCGGCGCGCACTCCGTCGACGAAGAAGAAGAATAAGTCGGCCGCCAGCATCCTAGCTACTCCGCAGTACTGTTCGACAATCTTCGCGAAACCGATATGCCATCCTCGACGCAGGCTGAAAAAGCAAGACTGTTCCTCTCGTTGCATCAGGGCCCGCGCATTCTTGTGCTTCCAAACGCGTGGGACGTCGCGAGCGCGCGCATTTTCGAAGACGCAGGCTTCCCTGCCATTGCGACCACGAGTTCCGGCATCGCAAATTCACTTGGATATCCCGACGGACAAGTAATCGAGCGCGACGAAATGCTCGAAGTGGTCGCGCGGATTGTTCGCGCGGTTTCGGTGCCGGTGACGGCGGACATGGAAGCCGGCTATGGCAAGACTCCGGAAGATATGGCGGCGACGGCTCGCGGCGTTATCGAAGCGGGCGCCGTCGGACTGAATTTGGAAGATGCGATTGGCGAAGGCTCCGGCGAACTGTTTGAAATCGCGGCACAGAAAGAGAAAATTCGCGCGATGATCGAGGCTGGAAAGAAAAAAGGCGTCGACCTGGTGCTGAATGCGCGCACGGATATCTATTTGGAAGAGATTGGCGAGCCGTCGACGCGCGCCGAACGCACCATCGAGCGCCTGAACGCGTATCGAGACGCAGGGGCGGCGTGTTTATTCGCTCCCGGCGTGCAGGATGCGGCCACGATTGAGCGTCTGGTGCGCGGCGTCCGAGGGCCGTTGAATATTCTGGGGCGTGCGGGAACTCCGTCCGTGCGCGAACTTGAAAAGCTCGGCGTAGCGCGCGTCAGCGTGGGCGGTGGGCCGATGCGCGTCACCATGGCTGTGGTTTCGCGCATCGCCAAGCACCTTCGCGACGACGGCGATTTCGCCGTGTTTGCGGAAGTAATGCCGTTCGTCGAAGCCAACCGCTTGATGCCAAAACGCTGAATCATTGATTTTTTCTCCATTGTGTCTTCCGCGCTCATAAGCGGATCCAGCCTTTTCGCTTCCGCATTCGTTCGACCCTCGACGGAACATTCCAAGCCGGATCTACGTATTGACATTCGATAGGAGCGGAGTTAACCTTGCGCGCTACAGAATGTCTATAGGAGACCATGAATGACGCGAGTTCAAACCGAATTGCTGCAAGGAACGCTCGACATGCTGATCATGAAGGCGCTCGCTTTGGGCGAAATGCACGGCCTCGGCATTTCGCGGCGCATCGAGCAGATCACGAAAGGAACATTTCAAGTGAAGCCGGGCTCGCTGTTCCCCGCGCTGCACCGCATGGAAGAGGAAGGCTGGCTCAGCTCCTCATGGGGCGAATCGGAAAATAATCGGCGCGCGAAATATTACCAGCTCACAAAGGCGGGCCGGCGGCAGCTCGAAACCGAAACGCAGCGCTGGGGAAGAATTTCGCTAGCCATCGAGCGAGCACTGGAAGCGTGAGTAAGGCAGTGACGAGTGGCTAGTGGCTAGCAAAAGGCAAAGACGTATGTGGCTGACGAACGCAGTTCGAAATTTCTGGCGCAAGCGGCGCACCGATGCAGAGCTCGACGAGGAAGTGCGCGGATACGCCGAGATGCTCGCTGAAGAAAAAATTCGCAGCGGCGTGAATGCGCGGCAAGCGCACCGGGAGGCGAAAATGGAACTAGGCGGCGTGGAGCAAGTGAAGGAGCAAACGCGCGAAGTTCGCGCCGGGCATTTTCTGGAAACTCTGTGGCAGGACTTGCGTTATGGCGCACGGATGCTGCGCAAGAATCCCGGCTTCACGATTGTCGCTGTGTTGACGCTCGCCCTTGGCATTGGCGCCAACACTGCCATCTTTAGCATGGTGGACTGGCTGATGCTTCGCCCCCTTCCAGTGAAGGACGCGGGGCAGATCACCTACCTTATCGCCCAACTCAAGGACGGCGGCTACGAGAACGGATTTTCGTATCCCAACTTTGAGGATATTCGCAAACAGTCCGCTTCCGTTTTTTCCGACTTGGCAGGAGTGCGGCCGTTTCAGATGGACGGCTTGCAAGCCGATGGCAAGAATCTGCAAATCTGGACCAATTACGTCACCGGTGATTTCTTCGAAATGTTGGGCATAAAGCCGGCCTTGGGACGATTCATTTTGCCATCAGAAGGCGCAGTAGCCGGCGCGGATCCGGTGCTGGTGCTGAGCTATTCCTACTGGCAAGCGCATTTCGACGGAAATCCGAATGTGGTCGGCAAAAGAGTCTCCATAAATGGGCATCCGGTGACGATCATCGGAGTTGCGCCAAAGGGATTCAACGGTGCTCTCGCTATTCTGGACACGCAAGGTTACTTGCCATTTGGAATGGCCGCTGTCGATCTGGTGGCCAAAGATGATTTCCTGACCAACCGCAGCGATCAAGAGGATTTGATAATCATCGCCCGGTTGAAACCTGGCATGACCGTTGCGGACGCACAGCCCGTGTTGAACGTGGTGGCACAGCGCATGGCCGAACAATTCCCGAAGATCGACAATTGGCAATCGATGCGCGCTGCTCGACTGACGGCCGCACCTCCGGGCGCGAATTCAGATCCAGCACAACCGCTCACCATTATCGCCGGTCTTTTCTTATTCCTCGCGGGATTGGTGATGCTCCTCGCATGCGTGAACGTCGCGAATTTGCTGCTGATCCGCGGAAGCGCTCGGGGACGCGAAATGGCGGTACGCGCCGCGCTGGGCGCCGGGCGTCGGCGACTTGCACGCCAGTTGCTCACCGAAAGCCTTCTATTGGCTCTGCTAGGCTGCGCTGGCGGAATCGTCCTAGGTATTGCGGGAGGTCGCTTGCTTAGTTCGCTCAACCTCGGATCAGCTATTCCTATCACTCTCAATTTCAGCTTCAACTGGCGCGTTTTTGCTTACGCCTTAGGGGCTGCGCTACTTACGGGCATCGTCGTGGGATTCGTTCCGGCGCTGCGAGCTTCGCGGAGCAACCTGAACGACGTGCTGCACGAAGGCGGCCGGACATCCACGGTCGGCCGACAAAGATTGCGGAGCACATTGGTGGTGGCGCAAGTGGCGGGTTCACTGATGCTGCTCATCGTTGCGGGCCTATTCGTGCGCAGTCTGCAAATGGTTCAACACACGGATCTAGGCTTCGACCCGAGCCACGTCCTCAATATGAGCATGGATCCGCACGAGGCTGGCTACGACGCGGCGAAGAGTGAGCGATTCTTCCACGATTTGTTAGAGCGCCTACGCGCTTTGCCGGGTATTCAATCGGCAAGCATCGCGGGTTCGGTCCCCATGGGGCTTTACAGTTATGGGTCGTCGCTGAAGATTGCAGGTTATGAACCAGCAAAGGGCCAGAAAGCGCCATCTGCGGGATACAACAGCGTCACACCAGAATATTTCACGACGATGCACATTCCACTGCTTCAGGGACGCGACTTTCTCGATTCAGACAGCGCGAATTCGCAACACGTTGCGATCATCAATGAGGCCATGGCCAAAGAATACTGGGCAGGCCAGGATCCCGTCGGCCGACAGTTCAAGGTTGATGAGGACCCGAAACATCCGTTGGAAATCGTCGGAGTGGTGAAGAACAGCGTCACCGGAAGCATCTCCGACACAATAGGACCCTTTTTCTACCAGGCATTCGCGCAAAAGTTCATGACGCCCGCGACGCTACAGCTGCGTACAACGGCTGCTCCGGATTCGATGACTCGCGGGATACTGGGAATCATCCGAACTGCCGAACCGGCAATGCCTGTCTTCGACGTGCAGACCATGACGAAAGCGCTCGACACTTTGGACGGGCTAATGCTTTATCAGCTGGGTGCGGGCCTCGCTGCTTCGCTGGGAATGCTCGGGTTATTGCTTGCGATTGTCGGTGTGTACGGAGTGGTTTCCTACGCCGCGAGCCAACGCACGCACGAGATCGGCATACGCATAGCATTGGGCGCGCAACGAGCGCAAATCCTTAAAATGATCTTCCGGCAGGGATTGTTGATCGTCGGTCTCGGTCTCGCCGTCGGGATTTTCGCAACGCTCGGGATTTCCCGGCTGGTCGCCAGCTTGCTGGTTGGTGTTGCAGGGACGGATCCACTCACCTACGCCGCCGTGTCCATTCTGCTAACGATTGTCGCGCTTACGGCGTGCTACATCCCCGCGCGGCGCGCGATGCGCGTGGATCCGATGACCGCGCTTCGATACGAGTAAGGCGGTGGTCTGTTGTAAGCGATCCGTGATGAGGGAAAAGCGGGAACCGATCGATAAGAGGCGTGAATGACCGTAGTGGCGCGAATGAAAAGTCTGCTGAGGAATTCGTGGCGCAAGCGGCGTGCGGATGCAGAGCTCGACGAGGAAGTGCACGAGTACGTTGAGATGCTCGCGGAAGAAAAAATTCGCAGCGGCGTGAATGCACGGCAAGCGCACCGGGAGGCGAAAATGGAACTAGGCGGCGTGGAGCAAGTGAAAGAGCAAACGCGCGAAGTTCGCGCCGGGCGTTTCCTTGAAACGCTGTGGCAGGATTTGCGCTACGGCGCGCGCATGCTGCGCAAGAATCCCGGCTTCACGATTGTCGCTGTGTTGACGCTCGCCCTCGGCATCGGCGCAAACACCGCAATTTTCAGCGTCATTGACGGTGTGCTGCTCAGCCCGCTTCCCTACCAGAATCCGCAGCAACTCGTCGCGATGAATCACAATGACTCGCTGATGAATGTGATCGACATTCAACGCCAAACGCGTGCGTTTTCCGACGGCGGGGGAATCAATGTAATGCCGATGGACTACACGGGAGGAACCGAGCCCGTGCAGGTTCATGTTGGGCTCATCGACGCAGGGTTTCTCGAAACGCTCGGCGTCTCCCCGATGCTCGGACGAATCATGTCGCGCGAAGAAGACGTGCAGGGCGGGCCGCGCGTCGCAGTGCTCAGCCACCGGTTCTGGCAAGGATTTCTCGGCAGCGACCCACACGCGTTGGGCAAAACGATTCCTTTGAACGGAAACTCCTATACCGTGATTGGAGTCATGCCGGCGAGTTTCGCGCCGCCCAATGAGCATGCTGATATTTTCGTCACCCTATGGGCAGGTTATCCGGAGGCAGCTCCCTTTCGCGGCGTGCATTTCATGCACGTCTACTGGCGCCTGAAAGCGGGGCTGACGCTTGCACAGGCTCAAGCGGACATGAACCAGATCGACCGCCGGCTCGGAGAGCAGTATCCCGACAACGAAAAAGGGCGGCAGACAATCCTGGTACCGCTGCATCAATGGCTGACAGGCGACGTTCGTACGGCATTGCTTGTGTTGTTTGGCGCGGTGGGAATCGTGCTGCTGATTGCGTGCGCGAATTTCGCGAGCCTGTTGATGGCACGGGCGGTGGCGCGGCGTCAGGAACTGGTGATCCGCGCCGCGCTTGGCGCGGGAAGAAACCGACTGATTCGGCAAGCGCTGACGGAGAGCGCGCTGCTGTCGTTGATCGGCGGAGCCGGAGGCTTGCTGCTTGCGAAATGGGGGACAGGCATTCTGCTTTCGCTGAAACCGGCGGCGCTCGATCGCTTCAGCGGAATTCAAATGGATGCGCGCGTGCTGCTATTCGTCCTCGGCGTTTCGATCTTGACCGGAATTATCTTTGGGCTCGCTCCCGCATGGTCCGCGGGCAGCGCGCAAGTGGCGGAAGCGTTGAAAGAAGGCGGGCGGAGCACGATCGCGGGGCAATCAGGGCACCGTTTCCGAAAATTCCTGGTAGCGGCGGAATTCGCGCTGGCGCTTGTCCTGCTGGCGGGCGCGGGATTGTTGATCAAGGGTTTTTCGCGATTGCGAGCCGTCAATCCGGGCTTCACTCCTGCGAATGTGTTGACAATGTATCTGCAATTGCCTGCCACGCGCTACACGGAGATTCCCAAGCAAACCCAGTTCCGGCGCGACTTACTCAGTCGCTTGAATTCCCTGCCGGGAGTGCAAGCCGCGATGATCAGCGATATTCCGCTTGGGGGAAATTACCTGAGCCACAATTTCATCATCGAGGGACGGCCGCCGGTACCCGTGGGCGATGAGCCCGAAATTCAGAGTCTTTCGGTAATGGGCGATTACTTCCGCGCAATGCAAATTCCAGTTCGCGCTGGACGCGACTTCACCGACATGGATCGCGAAGAGCAGCCGCTCGTGGCGATTATCAACGAGGCGGCGGTAAAGAAATTCTTCCCTCACGAAAACCCGCTTGGAGAGCGCGCGGACTGGGCGCGCCGGACAGGCCCGAACAAATGGATGACGATTGTCGGAGTTGTGGCCGACGTAAAGCACTTGGGATTGAATCAGCCAGTGGACCCCGCGGTCTACGCGCCTTTTCCGCAGTCCGACGAATCGTGGAGACGCTGGATGACGCTCACTATTCGCTCACAAAGCAGCTCGGCTGGGCTGGTCGAAGAAGTAAAAAAACAGGTTTGGAGCTTGGATAGGCAAATCCCGGTGAGCGACGTTCAATCGATGGATGAACTGTTATCCGTGTCATTGGCCGAAGAACGATTCAATATGATTCTTCTCGGCGCGTTCGCGGGTCTCGCGCTCGTTCTTGCGGCAGTGGGAATCTATGGCGTAATGGCTTACACAGTAAGCCAGCGGACACACGAGATCGGCATCCGCATCGCGCTGGGAGCCCAGCGAGGAGATGTAGTGCGTCTGGTGGTCGGCCAAGGCGCGAAGTTGGCGCTGGCGGGAATTATTATCGGCCTTGCCGGAGCCTTTGCGCTGACGCGATTGATGGCGAGTCTGCTTTTTGACGTGACGCCGACGGACCCGCTGACCTTTGCAGGCGTGGCAATTGTACTCGCGCTCGTCGCGCTTGCGGCGTGTTACATTCCGGCGCGGCGCGCGATGCGCGTGGACCCGATGACGGCGCTACGCTACCAATGAGGCCTCGGTTAAGCGCGGCGACTATTCCTCGCCGATGTCCTCGCGCCAAATAGCTGAGTTTTTCTGGATGTAATCGGCGAGCATGCTGATGCATTCCTGATTTGCGAGGTCGATGACCTCGACGCCGTTTTCTCGCAGCCAATCCAAGCCGCCCTTGAAATTCACGGACTCGCCCACAATTACTTTGCCGATGCGAAATTGACGTATAAGTCCGCCGCAATACCAGCAAGGCGCGAGCGTGGTGACCATAATTTTATCGCGATAACCGCGCTGCCTGCCGGCTTTGCGAAAAGCGTCCGTTTCCGCATGCATGGAAGGATCATTTTCCTGAATGCGCCGATTGTGGCCGCGCCCGAGAAGTTTCCCCTCGCGGTCGAAAAGCGCCGCGCCGATAGGAATGCCTCCTTCAGTCAAACCAAGTCGAGCCTCGGCAACGGCGATTTCGAGAAGTGCGAGATACTTTTGCGGTTTCATTTTGTGCTTGCGGGATTGTATCTGAAGAATGCCACGCGCGGCAGCCGTTGAAGATATCGCCGGAAGAAATCGCGGCGGCAAGAATTAGAGTTCGCAGTGTTCGCGGAATTCTCGCGGCAGCCACGCGGATTCTAGGTTAGAATGCGACTCGATGAGCGTGGGAGCCACACCCATACTGGCGATTTATCCCGGGTCGTTCGACCCGGTTACCAACGGGCATCTCGATCTGATTGGCCGCGGCGCGAAAATTTTTGACCGCCTGATCGTTGCCGTGTTGCACAATTCGGAAAAAGATCCGCTATTTGCCGTCAGCGAACGCCTTGAGATGCTGCGGGAAGTGACGCGTCCGTGGCCCAACGTGGAAGTGGACGTCTTCGAAGGGCTGTTGATGGCCTATGCGCGGCAAAAGAACGCGCAAGTTGTTCTGCGCGGCATTCGCGCGATTTCCGATTATGAATACGAACTGCAAATGGCGTTGATGAACCGAAAACTCGAACCAAAAATCGAAACGGTGTTTATGATGCCGGCCGAAACGTACAGCTATCTCAGTTCGCGTTTGGTGCGGGAAATTGCGCGATTGGGGGGAACGGTAAAAGAACTTGTCCCCGCGATAGTGGAAGAACGATTGAAGGCAAAAGTAGGCTGAATTTTCAACCCACGGGGTGGATAAAAATGGAACTGTCGGAGCGGGTGAAACGCATTGAACCATCGGCCACGCTGGCTGTGCTGATGGAAAAAGAAAAACTGGTGGCGCGCGGAATCGACGTGGCGGACTTCGGCCCGGGTGAGCCGGATTTCCCGACGCCGGAGCACATCAAGCGCGCGGCCGTAAAGGCGCTGGACGAAAACAAGACAAAATACACGGCGTCGGGCGGCATTATGCCGCTGCGGCAGGCTGCCGTCGAATGGCACGCGAAGTATCTGGGCACGCATTACGAGGCGAAGGAGTGCATCATCAATGCCGGCGGAAAACATTCTCTCTATAACGTGACTCAGGCGCTGATTAATTCCGGCGA
>DASRQP010000128.1:0-6683 GCA_035696585.1 Candidatus Acidiferrales bacterium
GACGCCGGAGCGACGGTCGACGCGCTTGTCTTCGCGCGCCTGAAACGCGATTTCCTCGGCCACTTCGCGGATGTATGACGGAATCTCGATTCGATGGCCGTCGCGCGCAGTCCATGACTCCTGCGAAGTGATGGCAATGCCTTCGTCGAGTGTTGCGGGGTAATGAGTGCGAATTTCCGAGCCGATACGGTCCTTCAGTGGCGTAATGATTTTGCCGCGCGCGGTGTAATCTTCGGGATTCGCGGTGAAGACCAGCAGCACGTCGAGAGGCAGGCGCACGGGATAGCCCTTAATCTGCACGTCGCCCTCCTGCATGATGTTGAAGAGGCCCACCTGAATTTTCCCGGCCAGATCCGGCAATTCGTTGATGGCAAAAAGGCCGCGATTGGCGCGCGGCAGCAAACCGTAGTGGATCGTGAGCTCGTCGGAAAGATCGCGGCCGCCCTTGGCTGCGCGAATGGGGTCGACGTCGCCGATGATGTCGGCAATGGTTACGTCAGGCGTGGCGAGTTTTTCGACATAACGGCGATCGCGCGGGAGCCAGGCGATCTGGATTGCTTCGCCTTCGAGAGCAGCACGTTCGCGGCAGGCGCGGCAAATGGGGCGGTACGGATTGTCGTTGATTTCGCAGCCGTGGATTACGGGGATTTCGTCGTCGAGAAAACCGACGAGCTCGCGCAAAATACGCGTTTTCGCCTGACCGCGGAGGCCCAGCAGAATAAAGTGATGCCGCGAAAGAATCGCGTTGACGATTTGCGGGATCACCGTATCGTCATAGCCGCGAATTCCGGGGAAGAGTTCATCGCCCGCGCTCAATTTGCGCAGGAGATTCTCGCGAAGCTCGTCCTTCACCGTGCGCGAAGCGTAACGCGCTTCGCTCCAGTGGCTTTTTCTCAATTCGCCGAGCAAATTTGGTTTTGCGCCCATGTTGTGTGAGTCCTTTTCCGAAGTTCGCCGCGCCGCGTGATTTTCCACGATTGTTGCTCCTTGTTCTGACGATAAGCGCCCGCAACGGCGAGAGCTGGTATTGTGTCCCGCAAATGAGCTTCAAAAGCTACTCTTACTTCAGGGGCTAAAGCCCGTCGAACTCATACAATTTACGCCGGGACTGAAGCCCCGGCCTCCTGAAAAGAAGCGCGACATACTTCCGTTCCAGCGCACTAATTGAGCGAATGTCCGTTGCCGCGCGCGCGTTCGCGGCGTTCATTCAAATAAACCAGCCGCGGCAGCCACTCCTTGAGCTGTTCGTAAAGATGCATTTGCCGCTCCGCTTCGTCGCGCATCTCGAGCAGAAGTTGCTTCTGATCGAGTTCGAGCGGCAGCGCCCCCGCCATGGCGTACGCCGGAGACAATTTGGACTTCGGCGGCAGGACTTCCGGCCCGTGATTGAAGAGCAACCAGTAGCACTGCTCATAAAGTTCCAGCAATTCGTTTGATGCAGCTGGATAGGTTTCCGGCGGTTCGTCAAAACATTCAATCGCCGCTTCGTAATAGGCCTTGTCGTCAAAAATTTCTTTCAGCTGAAATGGCGTGTGGCCGCGCGTCAAGATGTCCATCTTGCCGTCCGCGTGCTGCTTCACCAGCGTGACGATCGCCGCAGTGCAGCCGATTGTGGCGATGCCTTGTTTATGGGCGAGAATCACGCCGAATTCCAGTTTCATGGTCAAGCAACGGCGAATCATTTGCTTGTAGCGCGGCTCGAAAATATGCAGAGGGAGGGGCGCTCCTGGAAACAGAACGACATCAAGCGGAAAAAGCGGAATGCGCTTCGGCTTCATCTGTATGGCGCCGCGTCCCCTAGCATAGCAGAATCCACTGCGCACTTTTTCTTTTCTAACGGGAGGCGAAAGGCGGCGGCGAAGTCACGCGGGGAGCGAGTGTCAGTAACGCAGACTCGCGGGTGCAGACTCTGCGGAGCGACGGCGGCCGAGAAAGTCCGCGACAATCCACGCCGATGCGGCAATCGCGAGAGTCTCCAGACCTTCGGACCAGTTCACAAAACTATGAGGATTGGCAAAGAGCGCTGGCAGCCATACCAGCAGCAAGAAACCCACGAGCATCGCCGTATTCAATCGGGACGCGAGCAGAGCCATGATCCCCGTGAGGAGAGCGATAGCGGCAAGAGCAAACGCGGAGGTGGTTGCAATCGCCCAGAACATTTGCCCGGGCGGAATCCACTTCGGAACAAGGCTTGCAGTTGCCGAGAGATAGAAAAGCTGTTCCAGAGCGAACGAGACAACACAAATAGCGAACGAGTAGTACCCGATCTGAGCCAGTCTATTCGGTCGAGCCGGAGCGATTCGACCAGAACACGCAAATAAGATCAGAGCGCCCGAGACGTATGAGAATTGTTCGAAGAAGTTGCCAAAGTTGTTGTAAACGAGCGGATGTTTAACGATGAACGGTACTCCCAGCAAGGCGAAGAAGAGGTAGATTGCACCGAGTGCGACAGCACCGGCTCGGGCCGTTCTGGGCAATAGGACGGCTACGCCCGCGAGGATTTCGATGATGGCGAGAATGTAGATGAGAATCGCGCGGTGAGGAACTGCTGGAAGCGCGTCATAGTTGTGCCACACGAGGGCACAGATACCGGAACCAAACGTCGCCAAGCCGTAGACGTAACGCCCTAGAGAATATTTCATCGCAGTGCCTCAGCCAGAATTGGCGAAGATACCTTATGTCAAGGTAAATGCGGGTGATTTCTTTTGCCGTCAACCGAGTTCGTCGAGGGCCGCCTGCAATTCGCTCCGCGCATGTTCTTCGCCAGTTCTTGTTGCTTGCGACACGCCTTCCGTCAGCGTTTTCCGAGCGTCGTCAACTCTTCCCATTTTGGCGAGCATCTGTCCGTACTGAAAATATGCTGCGACGTAATCGGCATGCGCACCAATGAGCTGTTTGAAATTATCTTCCGCGGCTGCGCTGTCTCCGGTCTTCAGACATTCCATCGCAAGCCCGTAGCGTCCGAATGCATCAGCGGGATTCTTCGCGACGAATTCTTCGAGCATTTGTCTGCGGCTTTTCGAAGTTTGGGGTGAATTCATGATGTGGCGTATTATAGCCGTCTCGTTTCCCGACGCCAATTCTCACGTGAGGGCGATTTCTTGAAAAAGATGACGAAGGCAAAGTTTATCTCACGCACTTCCCCCGAGCCCATCACGGAGCCTGCTGATACAGGGCTTCCCGGCAAACCGGTCAGCGCGTCGCGCTCCGAAATGCTTGAAGCCGTGCTTCCGAACGACGCGAATCCTCTGGGGTATATTTTGGGTGGACGCGTGATGCATTTGATTGACATCGCAGGGGCGATTGCGGGCCATCGCCATTCAGGGAGCTATCTTGTGACCGCGTCGGTCGACTATCTCGATTTTCGGAGTCCGATCCACATTGGCGATTTGATCGTACTGAAGGCCGAAGTCAATCGCGTGTTTCACACGTCGCTCGAAGTAGGCGTGAAGGTATATTCCGAAAATATTTTAACGCGCGAACGCAAGCATACGTCAAGCGCCTACGTGACGTATGTCGCCGTGGACGCGGACCTTCACAAGCATGCGATTCCGCCGCTGATTCTCGAAACGGATGAGGATCGGCGGCATTGGCGCGAAGCCGGCGAACGGCGCAAAATCCGCCTTGCGCATCGTTATAAACGGCCATTGCCGCCGGATTGAGCCGGGTGCTGCACAGCAAATTCTATCGCGATAAATGGTCGAGGGCGGATTTCGCGGTGCGGAATCCTTGGGAGATGCAGCTTCCGATGGAAGGGCCTTCGAGGTAATTCCCCGTGACAAAAAGGCCGCGATAATTTTCGAGTTCGCTCTGAATCGCCTGAACTCGTTCCGCGTGCCCCAAATTGTATTGCGGCAGCGCTTTTGCATGGATCCAGACTTGTTGCGCAGCGGGCGAGCCGCTGATTTGCAACACCTTTCCGATTTCGACGCGCACTTGGTTGGCAATTTGTTCTTGGCTCATCTCAAGAATTCGTGGATCCATCGCGCCGCCGATGAAACTGGTTATCAGGACCATACCCGCCGGCGCGCGGCCAGGAAAGAGTGACGAGTTCCAAACGTTTCCCAGTGTGCGAAGGCCTTCCTTTCGCGGTACAAGAAAACCGAATCCGTTGAGCGCATGCCCAACATGTTCGCGGAGGTATCCTTCGGCGACCACCGCGACCGGAGCGTAGGGAATCCCGGAAAGCGTCGTCGATAGAACTTTCGCGAATTTATTTACCAGGCGCGCGGTTTCATACGCAGGCGTGGCAATCACGATTGCATCGGCTTGCAATGTTTCCGCGGTGGGCGTTCCTGTGGAATGAATCGACCATCCGGCATTCCCCGCCGGTTCGAGCGAGTCGAGGCGAACGCCATTCGTCACGCTGCTCCCAAGTTTCCGTACCAGCGCGCCGATAAAACTGGCCATGCCTCGTTTGAAACCGGCGAGCGTTGGCCGCGTACGGGGGCCGTTGCCACGCGACTTCATCGCGCCACGGATGATGCTGCCGTATTCTTCCTCCCATTGCGCAATCGACGGAAAGGTGCTGCGCAAGCTCAGCTGCTCGGGATCTCCGGCGAACACGCCGGAAACGAACGGCCCGGCAAGATGCTCCAGGATTTCCGTGCCGAATTTCCGGCGCACGAAATCGGCAAACGATTCATCATGCGCCGGCGGTTTTGACTGGCGGAACGCTTCGCTAAGTACTCGCACCTTCGAGCCCATGCTCAGGAGTGAAGTGCTGAGCAGGGTGGGAGGAGACATCGGAGCGGGGCGCAGCTTTCCGTCGAGCAAGACATAACGAGGCGTTTTTGGATCCGCCTCGATCAGTTCGCTTTCGAAGTTCGCCGCGCGAATTAGTTCCTGCAGGTCCGGCGTCATTTGGAAGCTCTGCGGGCCGGACTCAAAAAGAAATCCGTCGCGCTCGACGGTTGAAATCATCCCGCCTGGCTGTTCGGCTGCTTCGAGCACGCGAACACCAATGCCCATTTCAGCGAGGCGCAGGGCGCACGCGAGACCGGAGATTCCCGCGCCAACGACAATTGCCTGACGTAGCGGGCTCATCGGGGCAGGGACATCTCAGAGCGTCTTTGAAAAGAGCGGTCGCGAGTCCATTTTCTGTTCGCGGAGGTAGCGGTCAAACGGCATAGCGAGATTGCGTATGAAAATTCGTCCCAGAGGGGTGACGCGCATTTCGTCGTCCGATAGAAGCACGAGGCCATCGTCACGCATGGCGCGCAATTCGGCGAGCTCGCCGTGGAAATAATCGTCGAAGCGAATCTGGAATGTGTTTTCGATTTCCCGTTTGCGCACGACCGTGTGGCACAGAAGTTTGGTGATGACTTCGCGGCGCAGCAGGTCGTCGTAGTTCAGACGGTAGCCGCGCATGGTCGCCAAGCCGCGTTCCGCGACAGCCGATTGATAAGTGGCGAGCGCGCGATCATTTTGCGCGTATGCTTCACCGATGCTGCTGATCGCGCTGACGCCCATTCCGTAAAGGTCCGCGCCGGCTTTTGTGGTGTAACCCTGGAAATTCCGGTGCAGAGTGCGATTGGTTTGCGCGATGGCAAGCTCGTCGCCCGAGCGCGCGAAATGGTCCATGCCAATATATAGATAGCCCGCGTCCGTAAACTTTCGTACGCCTGTCTTGAAAATATGAAACTTCTCCATGCCCTCGGGCAAATGCCCCTGAAACGCGCCTTGCTGCTTGCGGAGCCACGGGACGTGCGCATAGCTGAACATCGCGATGCGATCGGGATTGAGCTCAAGGACTTTGTCGATGGTCTCAGCAAATGACGCGGCCGTTTGGTACGGCAGACCGTAAATCAAATCCACGTTCACGCTGTCGAATCCGAGTCTTCGCGCTTCGACGATCAAGTCGCGCGTCAGCTCGAAGGGCTGCACGCGGTTGATTGTTTTTTGAACTTCCGGCGTGAAATCCTGAATGCCCATGCTTAGACGGTTGAAGCCAAGCGTCCGCAACGTCGCCAGATGCTCGTGCGTGGTGACGCGTGGATCGACTTCGATGCCAATTTCCGCGTTCGGCGCGAATGAGAAGCGCTCGCGCGTGTGGCCAAACAGGTCTTGCAATTGCACGGGACTCAAATACGTGGGCGTGCCGCCGCCCCAGTGAAACTGGACAACTTCGCGTTGTCGCGAAACAAACTGGCCGACGTGACTGATTTCCGCTTTCAGCGATTCGAGATAGGGAATTGCGGCCTTCTTGTCTTTTTGAATGACGACGTTGCACGCGCAGAAAAGACAAAGGCTTTCGCAGAACGGGAGATGCATATAAAGGGACAGGGGAGTCGCGGCGGATTCCGCGTTATGAAGAAATTCCTCAAGGTCGGCTTGATGAAATTTGTCATCCCAGACGGGCGCGGTGGGATAGCTTGTGTAGCGAGGGCCGGGACGATTGTATTTCGCGAGAAACTCCTCGCTTACTTCGAGGTCCGGCATGCGATTTGCGGTTTGCATTTTCGAGTTCATCGATTGAGTGCATCCGGCGCCGCGGCGGCTTGGGGCGGCTTGGCTTGCGAAAAGTCGCGCGCCGCGCGGACAAAGGCCTGGGCGTTCGCGACCGATGTCGTGGGCAAAATTCCGTGGCCCAGATTCAAAATGTGTCCTGTGCCATTGGTTTTCGTGATCGCTTCGCGCACGGCCCACTCAACATTTTCTTCCGTGCTCAAAAGCATCGCGGG
>DASRQP010000129.1:0-3375 GCA_035696585.1 Candidatus Acidiferrales bacterium
CCATCGAGCGCGTATCGCGCGCCCCTCCAAGGAAATTTCCCGCTGCTGTTCGGCTTTTTCGCCGTTGTTCCCATTCAGGCCAACGACACGCCTTCCCCAGTGCATCTCCACGCCCAAAGCCGCGGCACGCTCAGCAAGAGCTGTGTGGAGAGTGGTGCGTCGAATCCCCCAGCCTCTTTCATTTGAGAAGTCGGATTGCACCGTGAGATTTCCCTCGACGAATCGAATACCTCGGAAAGGAAAACGTTGAGCGGCAGGGATTGTGACACCAAGTTCGCGAAGAGCGGATATGCCGTCAGGCATGAGACCTTCGCCGCATGCCTTGTCGACGGGCGGCGTCGCGCTGTCCGCGATGGCAACACGAAAGCCCTTTTGACGCGCAGCGATGGCAGCCGCAAGTCCGGCCGGGCCACCGCCGACAATAAAAACGTCTGTTTCGAGGGGAGTTGCTTGTAAGGCTGAATTCCGCATCGTCCATAGTTCGATGCGGCGGCGCTGCTAACGGATGCGCGCGCCAGCCATGATGATTAACATTTTACTGGTTGTATTTGCGTTACCACTTGAGCAGCAATAATTCCGAGCAAAAACCGGGGCCCATAGCTCCTAATATGCTGTACGTTCCGGGCTCCGGGTGGTGGTTTTCAATTACGTCTTCCAGGACCAACAAGACAGAGACCGACGAAATGTTTCCGACCTTGTTTAAGCAGTCCCAGGAAACAGCGAGCGCTTCGTCAGGAACATCAAGCGCGGCAGCGACCGCTTCCAACACTTTCGGACCGCCCGTGTGAAAAATCCAGCTTCCCACATCTTTTCTCGTGAGGCCGTTGTTTCCCAAGAACGTGTCTACATCGTTCCCGAGATGCTCTTTCACGATTTCGGGAACGGCCGGCGATAAAACGATCTGAAATCCCTTTTCCGAAATGTCCCAGCCCATTGCGCCTTCGGAGCCTGGATAAAAGACCGATTGCGTGGCCAGAATCTCGGGTCCTTGGGCAGTTAGTTCGTCTCCGGTGACAATCACGGCCGCGGCGCCGTCTCCGAAGAGACCGGCGGAAATTAGATTGGCCATTGAAACGTCGTCACGCTGAATCGTCAGCGAGCACAGTTCCACGGCCAGCAGAGCCGCCACTTGACCCGGATAGGCGCGGACGTAATCGGCTGCGCGCGAAATTCCCGCAGCGCCGGCGACGCATCCGAGGCCAAAAATCGGAACGCGTTTGATGTTGGGGCAGAGGTTCATGCGGTTAATCAGCCGCGCGTCGAGCGAGGGGCTCGCTATCCCCGTAACGGACACCACGAACAGCGCGTTGATGTCGCGCGCCGTCAGATTCGTTCGATCGACGGCCGACTGGATAGCTTGCTCTCCTATCTCCACGGCTGTCTCTATCCAAGCGGTGTTCGCTTCGCCCCACGTCGCGAGCGTTTCGTAGCGTTCCAACGGCAGAGACATATAGCGGCCACGAACGTCCACGCGCGAGTGCAGACGATCCAGCACTTCAGGCTTGGGCAGACGCTCGCCCCAGTAGTGCTTGAGCGCCGCTACGAGAACCTCTTGGCTGAAATAATGCTTTGGGAATGCCCCTGCGACCCCTGCGATTTTCATTGGCACCGAGTATCCTCTCTAACTTTAGTGCACCGGTCAATCAGCGAGCACGGTTCGCTGCTCGCGCTTTATCTGATTCTGAAGCACGCGACGCAATATACCTACAGGAAATTGGAGCAGTGATGGGAGCCGCGCGAGCCCCTCTACAAGGAGATGATTATCAGGAAATCGCTGAATTTGCCAGCGCCATGGAAATGAAGCGCAAAACATTCGATGTGTAAGCGCGCGGCACCGTTGTTTGTTCCATTTTGAACACCTTGTTCGGAACGATAAGTCTGCCTTCATCCAAGTAGTCAATCGAGTGGTTAACCCATCACGCTGACATGCTCGGGTTCAATTCTATAAAGAACACGCACTTCACCGGGCTGCCGGAACGGATAAACAGGCTTGCCGAGATACTTTTGCGAAAGCTTGTTGATGTGGTCGTCGGCGCCCTTCTCCGTGATCTCCACAACACGGCCGCGGACTTCGAGATAACGGTACGGATTCGCGGGATCCTGGATCGCGACCGACACGCGGGGATCGCGGCGAATGTTCTTGTCCTTCACGCGCCCGAGCGCTGAATTGAACAGGATGTGACTCCCGTCGAAGTCCACCCATACGGGCGTGACCTGCGGACTGCCGTCGGGCATCACCGTGGCCAGATTGGCGAATGCGGGCTTCGTCAACAAATCAGCGTATTTCTCGGGAATACTCTTGGCCATAAACATCTCCTCGGTGCCCTTATACTCTATCAGAAAGTTGGATGAGCCATGCACACTGTGTTTTTCCGGACGGCGAGATACGGCGTAGTGACCGGAGCCTCAGCAGACGCCGTTTGCCCAGCATAAACTGCCTCAAGAAGTCCGTCCTGTTTGAGTGCGCTCCGCCAGGCGAAATTCCTTGTTTTTGCACGGCGAGAAGAGTACAGACGCAGAGAATGGCTGTAGGTCTTGGAGCGAATAGGAGTTCCTGTGTCGTCAAATTCAGCGGATTCCAAAAAAACTGCTTTTAGGTTAGAGACTTCCACTCAACAGGACGCGGTGATCGTGCGGTGCGTCGGTAAGTTGACGGTCGAGCACGCAGAAATCTTGAAGAATCATGTGAAGACTCTGATCCCGCATAAGAAGCGGATCATTCTTGACCTCAATGAAATCACACACATGGACAGTTCAGGACTGGGCACACTCGTGAGTCTGTACGTTTCGGCCAGAAAGGGAAACTGTGATCTCCTTCTGGTCAATTACAGCAAGCCAGTCAGGAATTTGCTGGGACTGACCAATCTGCTATCGGTATTTGAAACCGCGGGCCGCCACGGCGCAAAGTTCCCGTAGAGCACCCGGCGCAGCGAAATCCCTTAGAATTGTCCGGGGTGTGTGGTCTTTTCGTTCGCATGAATATGACTATGGTATAATGACCATAGTTCTCTTTGGAGATTGGGCATGAAAAAGATGGCGGCAGGTTCTTTCAAGACAAATTGTCTCGCGGTCATGGACGAGGTTCAGGCCAAGCGCGAGACAGTCGTAATCACGAAGCGCGGTAAGCCCGTGGCAAAGCTCGTCCCAGTTACCGCCGAGACGGACGATATCTACAATTTCCTCGCCGGCAAGGGCACCGCCGCAGGAGACGTCGTCTCACCCGCGATTTCGCCCGAAGAGTGGGGCGAACTCAAGTGATCCTCGTCGATACACATGTTGTTGTTTGGCTGGCGTTTGACCAAGATCAGATCTCCCGGAAGGCGAGGACTGCGATTGACGACGCGCGTAAGAACGCGGATGGCTTGGCGATCTCTG
>DASRQP010000130.1:0-7868 GCA_035696585.1 Candidatus Acidiferrales bacterium
CCCATTCTCTCAGCCATGCGCGCCGATTGCGCGTAGCCCTCGCCGGTCATCAGCGCGGTGATAGCGCCGCCAATGTCGCGGCCCTGGTCGGAATCGTACGGCACGCCCAGAGAAAGCAGCAGCCCGCCGAGGTTGGCGTAACCCAGGCCAAGCGGACGAAAATCGTGCGAGTTCCGCTCGATTTTCGGTGTTGGATAGCTGGCGTTGGAAACCAGAATTTCCTGCGCTGTGATGGTGACGTCCACGGCGTGCCGGAAGCCTTCGACATCGAATTGACCATTCGATCCGAGGAATTTCAGCAGATTGAGCGACGCCAGATTGCAAGCCGTGTCGTCGAGGAACATATATTCCGAGCAGGGGTTCGACGCGTAAATTTTGTCCGTTCCTTTGCAGGTGTGCCAGCGATTCACCGTGGTGTCATATTGCATACCCGGATCGCCGCATTGCCACGCCGATTCGGACATTCTGCGCAACAGGTCGCGCGCGCTGAATTTGTCGACGGGTTGGCCATCATTTACATTTCGCGTCCACCAGTCGCGGTCGTCTTCGACGGCTTGCATGAATTCGTCCGTCACGCGCACGGAGTGGTTGGCGTTCTGGAAGAAGATGGAGCTATACGCTTCGCCGTCAATCGAGGAGTTGTAGCCCTGCTCGATCAACACCTGCGCTTTGCGCTCTTCCTTCATCTTGCAGTCGATGAATTCCGCGATGTCCGGATGGTCAACGTTGAGAATCACCATCTTGGCGGCGCGGCGCGTTTTCCCGCCGCTCTTAATCACGCCCGCGAACGCATCGAAGCCTTTCATAAAGCTCACCGGCCCGGATGCGATTCCTCCTCCCGAAAGCGTTTCCTTGCTCCCGCGCAGCGTCGAGAAATTCGTTCCTGTCCCGGAGCCCCACTTGAAGAGCATGCCCTCGGTTTTTGCGAGGTTCATGATCGAGTCCATGCTGTCCTGCACGGAATTGATGAAGCACGCCGAGCACTGAGGCTTCGGCTGCACACCCACGTTGAACCATACGGGCGAATTGAAAGCCATTTTCTGCTCGACGAGCAAATGCGTCAGCTCGTCTCGAAACGCCGCTCGCGATTCCGGCGACGCGAAATATCCGTCATGCTCTCCCCAGTGAACAATCGTATCCACAACGCGCGCAATTAATTGGCGCACCGAGCCTTCACGCTCCGGCGTGTTCGGCTTTCCGTGAAAGTATTTCGACGCGACGATGTTCGTCGCAGTCTGCGACCATGATTTCGGAACTTCAATATTATCCTGGCGGAAAATTACCTGTCCTTTTTCGTTCCCAATCTGCGCGGTTCGGCGCTCCCATTCGACCGCGTCGAATGGAGCCACTTTGCCATCCGTGAATTTGCGCCGGAATTCCAGTCCGGTCTGAATTGTCTTGCGGTCGTGCTGCTCGACGTTCATTTTGCCTGCCGCATTACTGCTCAGTGCCATTTTTGCTTCCGCCATATTTCCGCCTCCGCGCAGGCAGTCCTGCCGCTGATGGATTACCGGGTGGGGGACGGCGGATTAACAAATTATACCGCAATCCCTGAACTCCGGCTTACGCGACGGTTAGAGAGGGCCAGCAGCCGCCGCTCGATTCTGGAGAGAATGACTCTAGCTCTTGGAGCAGTTCAGCGCAAGCCGGGTGGCAGTGGATTTCCACACTGCCAAAACCGAAAAAAGAAAAAGCTTCGCTCCTCCCGCACTTTACACTGCAATTACGGTCGGGCGACTGGCCCTTGATTTCGTCGGTTTTTAACCCGGGTCGGCACCGTGAATTCTTCGTCCCCCCGCTCGCGGCCCGAACCAAACTCCCCGAATCTGGGAACGCAGTATTACCGGGTTGTGGAAAAAGTGTCAAGCAGAAAGCGCAACGCCACCACAAAATCTTTGGGTGCTAGTGTCCAACTTGTCTACAGATGGTGGTTCAGTCGCAAAATGGCACTTCGCGGTTCCTCATTTGCTCCGCTCCGCAAATCGTGGTTATGCTTATGTGCATCTAATCCTCATGCGGCTCTCGCGACAAATCCGCCACCTGCAACGAATCACAATCGTCGTGCTCTGCGTGTGTGCAACAGTGCCCGCGCTTCAGGCGCAGTCTAAGGCGAAGCACTCCACAATCGCTCACGCGCCGGCCAAAAGAATCTCGCTCGCGGGTGTGCCGAATTTCGGCGAGGTGACGCCGACTCTTTATCGCGGAGCTCAGCCGTCTGATTTGGGTTTTCAGAGCCTCGCCAAAATGGGAATCGATGTGATTGTCGATTTTCGCGGCTTGAATTTGAATCAGGAGAGGCACGAAGCCGCGGCTAATAACATGAAATTAATTCTGCTGAGCTGGGATTGCCGGAGCCCATCCGACAAAATTGCCGCGAATTTCCTCCAAATTTTAAAAGAAAATCCCGGCAAGAAAGTTTTTGTCCACTGCTATGGCGGCATTGATCGCACTGGCGCGATGATCGCCGTTTATCGCATGGCGAATGAGGGATGGACCGAGCCCGAGGCAATGAACGAGATGCACGCCTTCGGTTATGCCTTCATGCACCGCATCTGGTGCCGCGCCGTTGATCAATATGTACAGAAATTCCCGCAGAACATGCTGGAAGACCCGCAGCTCGTTGCCCTTCACGCCGGCGCGCCACCGCGTGCCGCCAACTAGTTAGTTTCGAACCGGGGTTTATTCGTATCGCAGAGCTTCGATGGGGTCAAGCTTCGCGGCTTTCATAGCGGGCCACACGCCAAAGACCAGACCGACGCCCACCGACACTCCGATGCCGACGAGTATCGCCCACAGCGGAACCGCAGCTTTCATCGAAGTGATGTGCGGAATCAGCGTTGCGAGCCCGCTGAAAAATAAAACGCCGAGAATGCCGCCAGAGCCTGTCAACGTCATGGCCTCGAATAGAAATTGCCACGTGATGTCACGGCTGCGCGCGCCAATCGCTTTGCGCACGCCGATCTCGCGCGTCCGTTCCGTGACGCTTACGAGCATGATGTTCATCACGCCCACGCCGCCGATCAGCAGGCCAATCGAACTCAGCACGATCAGCACCAGAGCGACGCCGCCGATGATTTGGTTGAACTGTTCCTCCTCCTGCACCTGCGTGGTGATGGAGAAGTTGTCTGGCGCGGTATAGCCCACCTTCCTCCGGCGTCGCAATACTTCTCGCGCCTCGTCCACCGCTTCGTCGACTTTCCCGTGATAGGCGAGAAGGCGGAAGCCATTGTCCTGGGCAGAGGGAAACATTTTCATGAAAGTGTCATAGGGAATCGTCACGCGCCGGTCTTCGTCCTGCATTCCAAACCCGCCCGGAGGTTTTTCATAGACGCCGATCACGAGAAAGTCCCCGCCGTCAATCACAACAGCTTTATTCAAAGCGTCATCCGCTGTCGGAAAGAGCGCTGTCGCGATATTTTCTCCCAGCACCACTACTTTTTCATGATGGTCATTTTCCGCGGCCGTGAAGAAACGCCCCGCCTTCAGTTGTGCGTTCCCGTAGACTTCCATGTAGGCCGGAAACGTCCCGCGGAATTCCATATCTTGAACCTGATTTTTTTGATAGCGAATACTGTGTATTTGATTCCAATTGAAAACAGAAATGGCGATTTGTTTTACCGAGGCGCATGAGGCCAAGATCGCTTCCCCGTCGGCGAGCGTCAGCGGCGGTCTCTCGCGCACTTGCTTTGACACGCGCCCCACATGCGGCCCCTGGTCGAAGCGATCCACGTAAGCGGTGTCAGCGCCGTAGCCTTCGATTTCCGCGGCGACCGTGGCCTTAAATCCCGTGATCAGCGATGCAACAATAATGATCACGCCCACGCCAATCACCACGCCTAGAACGGCCAGTGCGCTGCGCGCCTTGTGTGTCCGGAGCGTGTCGAAAGCCAACGCAAGATTTTCGCGGATGTCTTGTTTCATCGCACACCTCTACGTTTCGGCCCGCAACGCTTCAATCGGATCCAGCCGGGACGCACGCATGGCCGGATAAATCCCGAAGAAAAGCCCCACGCCGGTCGAAAGCAACAGCGCAATCACTACGGCATGAATCGGGGTTGAAATCGGCAGCGGTGATATCGCTCGCACCAGCATGGCGATGGCCACCGCCAGCAAAACGCCCGCCAGCCCTCCCACGCCCGACAGAATCGATGACTCCATCAGGAATTGCAACACGATGTGCCGTCGTCGCGCACCCAGCGATTTTCGCAAACCAATCTCTCTGGTTCGTTCCGTGACGCTTGCCAGCATGATATTCATAATCACAATTCCGCCGACCACCAGGAACACGCTCGTCAGCCACACAGCGATGCCAAACAGATTCCCCGTGAGTTTTTCCCACAGCCCGGTGATTGACGATGGTTCGATGATACCGAAGTTATCTTCCGTTCGAAACGGCACGTGACGCCGGGACCGCAATAGCACGCGCACTTCATCTATCGCTTCCGGCATCGCCTCCGTGCTGATAGCTTCGACGAACATGGTGATCGAATCATCGGCGGCCATCCAGACTGTGCGGTAGGTCGTCAGCGGCAGCATCACAAAATTATCGCGCGACTGGCCCAGAATCGTTCCCAGTGACTTGGCCGTGCCTATCACTTGGCACTGCTGCGCTCCGACCCGCAGTTCTTTTCCGATCGGATCAACTCCCGGAAACAATTTCATCACCACGTCGTTGCCGAGAAAGCAAATCGGGGTGCGATGATCTTCGTCGGCATATGTGAAAAAGCGCCCGGAAGCAACGTCGAAATCCCGCACCTCGGCAAATTCCGGCGTTGCTCCGATCACTTGCACATCTTCCATCAGATGCTCGTTTTGATGAACATCCGCGACAGTATTTTCCTCGGCCGCCACTTCCTTCGAATATTGGAGGTGATCCTTCAGGGCATGATAATCCTCCATGCGCAACGGTGGCCGCTTGTCCGCTTTCAAGAAGTCATCGAAGTTCGTTACGATGCCGATGCGATCGACCACGAATGCGTTGGAGCCCAGATTGGCGATCTTGTTGGCCACGTAAAGATTCAGCCCATTGAGGACGCTCATCACGGAGACGAGCGTCGTCACCGCCAGAATGACCCCGAGCAGCGTCAGGAAACTGCGCAGCTTATGCGCGCGCAAGGTATCGAACGCAAGCCACGTTGCTTCACGCAGCGTGACGCTCGCCTGTCGAAAACCTAGTCCTAATTTGGGCTGCCGTGGCATCTAATCAGTATAGACGTTCCTTAGGAGATAAAAGTTCTATCTGGGACAGAATTAATGGCCGGGATGACGCTCTCGATACCAACCGTCCAGTCCGGCATCGCAATGAAAGGAAATGTCGCTACAATACGAAAAGCGATAAAACGAGTATAGGAATCGTTTCTCTAAAGCCATCATACGAGACTCTCCGAAGGGAAGTGAATCTTCGTTTGCAGTGAAGCGCTTGCTCCAACTCGGATACGCCATCGTCATTGCGGTTGCCGTCTGCCTCATTCCGCTCCTAGCCGCACAGCAACAGCCCACGCAACCGGCGCCTGACCAAACCGCCCTCACGTCTGCGCAGATTCAAGACCTCCTCGCCCGCATCATCGCCAACCAGCACCGCAACGATGTGGCGTTGGATACGTTTGAGCGCCTGGAACACCACGTCGAGCGCAACGGCTCCAACGGCCGAGTCGCGGAAGACAAGCTCTATCGTGTGGTGCCCACGGGAAGCGGCACTTTGAAACTCCTGGTTAGGGAAAACAACCAGTCTGTGCCCCCCAGCGAATATCGGCGCCAGTTACGCGATTGGGAGCGCGTTCTCCAAGTCGCTATTCATCCCGACGACCCGCGTCAAGTTGCCGTTGTCGCCAAGCAAAAGAAAAAACTGAAAGATCGCGAACGCCTGATTAACAGCGTTTCGAGCGCATATGTCCTCACCTGGATAGGCCGCGAAGTTCGCGATGGCCGCGTTCTTGAAAAAATACAGCTTGATCCCAATCCAGCGTACCAACTCCGCGGCGATTCCACTGACTGGCTGGTTCACGCTCGCGCCACGATCTGGGTTGACGCGTCAGCCGGCCAACTCGTTCGCGCCGACGCCAACATCGTCCGCGACATTTCGATCGGCGGCGGCATTCTTGGCAAAGTCTATCGCGGCGGCCATTTCATCATGGAGCAGTCGCCCGTAGCGCCGGGGATCTGGGAGCCCTCCCTTTATCAATACGATATTTCCGGCAGGAAGTTTCTCTTCATATTCACTTTGCATGAAGTGACGTCGCTGGGCCACTATCGCTTGATCGGTTCCCCCGACCAGGCGCTCGCCGTCGCGCAGGACGACTTGACTCACTGTTGCAGCACTTTCGCGGGCGATCCCTAAGCCATACCAGGCCGCGCGGATTTTTCACACGGCCTGACCCTGTATGATTCCCGTGGATTTACTTCGCGAATTTCTTTCGCATTTCTCCGTACACCGTGGCAAAGAAACCGGGAGGATTGGCCTCAACGACGGCGTGAGGGTCGTAGTCTTCCAGCCCTCGAATGATTTCATTCGACGGCAAACGCCGTAACAAATATATGTGCGCACGCCCGCCCGCTGCGGCGTGCTCTTCACCTTGCACCTGAAAGAACTCACCGCTATAGCGAATCGTCAGTGGATATTTCCAGTGCGCCTTCGGATTGCGAGACGCAATCTTCAAATCCCAAATTCCGCCGCCGCGTGTCACTTCGTCTTCCGCCAGGCTTGGGTTAACGCGCCATTCACCCGTCTTCGCATACCGAATCGCACGATCGAGGAGCACCAACGGCAGTGTCCCAGGGGTCTCATGGGTCGCCAAACCGCTCATCGCGCGCACTGCGCCCTCCACGCCGAAGTAGCAAATCAGCCATGTCAGCGGGTGCGCGTACATGGACAAAAGTCCCATGGGGCCCGCATAGGGCCACGGAATCGACCTACCGATCGCCGGACCAGTTCGCGTGATAAAGATTGAATACCACCCGATCAGCGCTACCAAAGACAGAAAGGATTCAATGATTCCCGAAACGACCGTCGCTCGCGACCAATTCACCTGAATGTCGCCCAAGTACGCGGCTCGCAAGCGTGCCGGCAAGAACGCGAGAATTGGTCCAGCCAGATAAGTCCACACGATGGTTTGCCTTGGCTTCCCAAGTTAGGTGGGTTGCTGCGCGCGAACAAGCTCCGTTTCGGACTCGACGACGAAAACGACAATCCGCCGATACAAATTGGAGAGGCGCTTTACTGCCACACTCGACTAAGGTTACGCTTAGCCCACTTTCCTCTGCCCAGCTATTCGAGGAGGCGCCATGTATGCTCGAGTAACGCAGTTCCACATAGTGCCGGACAAACTCGATTCGTTTCTTGCTGCTCTGCAGGATGCGGTTCCTCACGCGCATCAACAGCGCGGGTTTCGTGCGCTTATCGTTCTTCGCGCAGAGGCCCCGGCGTCTACCGCCGACGTGCGGGTCATGTCTTTGTGGGATTCGATCGAGGATTTGCAGGCAGGCGAGCAGAATTTTTATTTTTACCATGCACTCGCGAAGGTCATGACGTCTTCGAAAGGCTTCCCGTTGATCGAAGGCCAGCAAGTGCTCTTCGCCGATTTCCCGGCAGGCACCCCGGCCAAGCGCCACGATATCTCCACCGACGAAACCAAATTCTGATACGACTCTCTGATGATTCGCTGCAACTCATGGCCTTGACCGTGATTGCCGCGGCCAGTAAGCTACCTGTTCCCAGCAACTGGGCAGACAGGCGAGAGCGCGTCAGCGCTTTCAGAAATGACGATGGCTTCCATACAAATTACGCTGCCGGATGGGGCGAAGCGCGAAGTCGCTGGTGGGACCACTCCCGCCGAAATCGCGCGGCAAATTTCGCCGCGCCTGGAAAAAGA
>DASRQP010000131.1:0-9583 GCA_035696585.1 Candidatus Acidiferrales bacterium
AGGGCGGTAAAACGCCTCGCGTCCGTCGGCGATCCACTGTTCCCAAAAACTTTCCATCACATGCACGTCATCGCGCCCTAGATAAGTCAAAATCCATGCAAGGAACGCGGCGTTGCGGCCATCCGCATTGTCGTAAATCACGGGCGCGCGCTTCGCATCGAGGCCGGCCTTGCCGATTCGTTGCGCCAAAATATCGTTCGGCAGCAAGTTCCCCTGCAAGTTACGTAGCTTGGCTACAGAAAGGTTTACTGCGTTTTTCGGGTGCCCTGCCATGTAGCGCACGGCTGAGCGCGGGTCGAGCACCAGAAAATCCGGCGAGTCGAGGTGCTCCTCCACCCAGTCTGCGGAGACAATTCGGAACAAATTCATTCCCCTTTGGATGTCTTGTGCCTTGCTGAGATTCACGTTTCTGCCGCGTGCCTGCCCGCGCGGCAGGACGCAGCGGAATGTCAAACGCTGACGGCATTGTAAAACAACCAAGCCGCGAAGTCATCCATCGACGCTGGATGCAACGCGATTCTGCAGCGGCCACGTTCCCGCGGGCTATGCGCGCAGAAATACGGAATCGGACAATCGTCAGCTATAGATTCAAGTCTCGCGAGCCCGATCAATTGGCAATGCGAACGCGCGCTGAACGCGAAACAGCACCCACGCTGTTGCCGCGCCTGCGGGACTCGTCAGAAGCAACATCCAGCTTCTGCCGCCGCCAGCGATCAAGTAAGGACCCATCAGTGGAACGAATATCCAGGCACGCCAACTGCTTCCCTTCAGGAGTTGCGAAGCCGAAATCGCGCCCACTAGTCCCGTGAGTACTGGCGCAATCACCGCGCCGCCGGCCAGCCAATGCCAAACCCGGTTCCAAGCCATCCGTGAAGCGGCGTAGCGGATGGCAAACCCAAACAACAGAGACATGACCGCGCCAAAAATCAGCGAAATGAAATAAATGTAGAAAAGCAACGGAATGGAACGCGGCACCGTTGGACGTAGCTCGTTTCCAAACCAGATTGTGAAACTCATGAAAAAACAGCCGCAAACCCACGCGGCCAGGTAGTACGCCAGGCTTCCTTGACGCGTCATATTCGCCGCTGGATGTTGGGGAAATCCTGCCAGACCTTCACGCCGCAGAAATGTGAGCCTTCGGTGCAAATGGGCGTGGTGATGCCGGCGCGAAGATAACACGGCGGTCCGATATAGCGCGCAAGCTCGGGAAATACGGCTCGAACCTGCTCCACCTCTTCCATCGACGCCTGGTAAATTTCTTCCTGGGCGTTGAAACATGTGCGCATGGTCCATTTGTGCAGCAGGTGAAGCAGCGAGCCCGTTTCGACCAGCCGGATTGCCTGAGCATTAGGCAAGAGATACAGCGCAATTTCAGCGGGTACGCCACGGTCGAGCAATTCGTTTTTCGCGGCCCACGCTTCGGCCATCGCGGCTTCGTAGACTTCGCGGGCGCGGGGATTGTCGCGGATCAGCGCGGGCGTGATGTAATCCGGGGCACGTGTGTCGGCCAGCGTGAGGATGGGCCTCGAACCGGGAATCATACGATGGCGTTGATCCTGGCTGTCCGCCGTGTGGCTGATTTTCTTCGCGAACGTGAAATTCGCGTGTTGCAGCGCGCGCATCATCGGCGCGTGCACTCCGATATTCAGCGTCTCATGGCGATAGGGATTGCGCGCGGGATTCAGCAGCCGATCGAGCGCTTCCGCATCGGGACAATCCTTCTCTGTCAAACCCACCACAGCGCGATAGGCGGCGGCAACACCTTGCATCGCGCGCGGAGAATAATCCACCAACTTCGAAGTTTGGCCGCAAAGCTGTGAATCGAATTCCGCGGTGAATGATTCGCCCTGGGCGGCATCCCTTGCGGCGGACCATTCGGGCAAATCCTCCATCGGCTCGGTCTGAAAACGATCGAAGAACTGCGGGTCACTCTCATGAACGCGCTCGACCATCGCTCGCAGAATGGCCCGCGATTCGGACGGCGCGTCGCAGGCCGCCTGCATCCGCCATAGCCGGTGCAGCACAATGCCGGAAAGGGTGTGCACCATCGTCGTGAATGCGGCAACGGGCAAAACGTACCGCGCAATCTCAATCGCGCGTTTCCCCGCAGCGCCCTTGATCTTTTCAATCCTCCGTGGGTGCGACATCGCTCCGATGTGCCAAATGTCGCTAAGGATCTTGTCGGCTTCGGGTTCCAATATTCTCGCCAGTTCGCGGTAATGCGCCCACGCGCGCGCGACGGCATGCTCATAAAACGTGCGGTCGGCCGCGCTGAAACGCTCGCCCTCAGGGGGCACATACGCATGCGCCCGATCGAGACGCACGTACCGCTGGCTTTGCTGCTCGGAATTGTAAAAAGGGTGCGCATGCAGAAACGACCATACAAATTGCCGGCTGACATTTTCCAGGCCAAATTCGAAATGCGCGTGCTGATAAACGGTATGATGCCCGCTGTAAAAAGTGGCTGCGCCGATATTTACGCGCTGCTTCTCGGTGATCTCTTCCGCGGCAATGATTCGCGCCGAATAGCACGTGCGTGCTGCGGCTATGGCGGAATCGTACGGATGCGCGAACGCGTTTCGCAGCGTGACACGCGGCGCGGCAGTTTCAACAGGTTCGAACGGGACAGCGGACATCGAGTAGCCCATGATCGGACGCCATTCTACACTGAGACGCCAACCGCCGCATCGCCGCGGCATCTGCGATCACGCAACTCGCATACCCAGCGGTCTATTCTGGACGGTACGAAGGTACCATTTACACGTTTCAAGCCAACCGCTACTCTACCCTCGACAATTGAATCGAGGCTCTGGCTAAACCCAGGGATAGAGAGGGGTGTACGTTTAGGCACAAGGCCTAAACTTTTACCCCTTGACGGCACCAAACCACATAGAATCCCCCCGTTTCTAAAACTTGGGGGGTCCTATGAATAAGTTCCTGATGTTGGTGGTGTTGGTGCTATTGGTACTGGCGAGTGCAGTCGGCCTTCGCAACGTGACGGCAAATCAGAAGGTTGCGAGCTTTAAGGCTCCAGCCCCAGTCATGGTTGCAAGCACGAGCTGCCCCGTACCAGTTTTGCCCGACAATCTGCGTTAGACCTCCCGCGGGAACGCGGGGGATAGCGTTGGTGGCGGGGACCAGGCCTCGGAAAAGGGTTTATGCTTGGTCCGGCAGATTATGCTCTGGTTCTTCTCGGCTTCTTGGCGGAGGCGTACGTTGTTGTGCGTCTCTTCGCCTCGAAGAATTCCCTTCGTTATTTCTCCTTAAATATCTATATGTTGGCGGCCGCCAGTGCGACCGTGGCCCAAGTAATTACCCTACGGCATTTCGGCTTGACGTCGCAGGTGTACGGATACGTGTATTACTATACCGATGCCCTCCTAACGATCACGCTCTTCTTCGTCATCATGAGTTTCTATCAACAGGTGTTTCACCAGATGGGAGTCGGTAAGTACGTTCGTTGGGTCTCCGTTTTTCTCCTCTCGGCCACGGCTCTCTTTTCCTACTTAGTTGTTCGTCGAATGCCCAGCCATCACCTGACGAATCGTTTTGTCGTGGAGATGAGCCAAAACCTCTATTTCGTTGGAGTGGTGCTCACCTATCTGCTTTGGGGCGCGGTTGTGAAGCTGAGAGAAACGAGAACGCGGCTGATTCAGCTTGTGCTGGCTCTGGGTATCTTTTTTAGCTCCGACGCGGCCTGTTATGCGCTCCGCAACCTTTTCCCCGCTCTCGAACCAAGTTTCTTGAAATGGGTGCCTCCTCTGGCGGGCACGTTCTTGCCGCTCGCCTGGGCTTACACTTTCACGAAAATTTCCGAGGACGCGCGCCTCGAAACGGCTCGCGTGGCCCTCCCGCGAATGGCGGCGCATCAACCTTCATGATTGCCGCTCTTATTTGCGTGATTTCCGTTGCAGCGTTCCTGCAATTCTTCATCTCCTATTCTCGTTCGATCATTGCCGCGTACCGCAAGTCGGAGCTCTCCGAGCAAGTCCGGGAAGTCGTCGGAATTGAAGGGCAGGAAGTGAACAGCGACCAATTTGGGCGGCTCGTACAGCTTGTCCGCCTGTGCCCGCAGAAGGGCGATGATCGTACAGATCTGAAAGTCGTTGGAGTCTATTACTGGATGATGGGCGTTGTGCGCTCTACCGCGCGCCAGCTCGCGCCGCGTATCACTTCGTGGGCTGAACGCGAACGCGCCGGCTGCGCCTATTTTGTTGCCGTCGCGCTGGACCGCCGCATCGCTTATAGCCGTGACTTGCTTGCACAGCAAATGTCAGACCGCTAGACACTCGCCTGTACGCGCCTTCCTCCCCCTGCTAAGATATTCATAGGAGCGCTTCGCGTCCCGCAGTATGAAGAGTCTCATTCAACGAATCATCTTGGGTACGATCCAGCGCCACCGAATGTTGCGCTCGGGCGACAGGCTCGCTTTGGCCGTCTCTGGAGGCGCTGATTCAGTCGCGCTTTTGCGCCTGTTTGAAGAACTCCGCAGCGACTTGGGCATCACGTTCTGCGTGCTGCATTTCAACCATCAGCTTCGCGGAACAGATTCAGATGCTGACGAAATCTTCGTGAAATCGCTCGCGGGCGCTCGAGGCTTGGAATGCCTTACTGAAACTGCCGACGTGGCCGCAATTGCAAAGCAGCGTGGCTGGAACCTGGAGGACGCCGCGCGCCGCTTGCGTTATGAGTTTTTCGAGACAATCATTTCGCGGGGCGTGGCGAACCACGTTGCCACCGCTCACACGAGCGACGACCAGGCCGAAACAGTACTGACGCGCATGATTCGCGGTACTGGACTTGCCGGCCTCTCTTCTATTCATCCCGTGCGCAGAAAAATTATCCGCCCTCTTATCGAAATCCCCCGCGACGATCTTCGTTCCTTCCTTGCCGAGCGCAAGCAGGAATGGCGTGAAGATGCCACCAACCGCGACACGCAACGCCTTCGCGCCCGCGTGCGCCATCGGTTGTTGCCGGAACTCGAAACAAACTTTTCTTCGTCGATCACGGATCGACTCTGCAATTTGGCGTCGCTTGCCCACGACGATGAAGATTTCTGGTCCGCGCTCGTCGAACAATGCCATCAGCGATCCATCTCGCGCACCCCAAGAGGCTTCTCCGTGGATGTGAATGAGTTGCTTCTTCCGATCCCAGATTTGCCCCGTCAACAAGGCGTGGCATCGAATCCCTGCCATGCACTGACGCAGCGCCTCGTGCGCCGCTTATGCGCGGACGCAGCCCAGACAGAAGGCCAACTCACGCGCAAGCATGTCGAACAAGTAATCTCTCTGGCCGAACACGGCTCAAGCGGACGGAAATTGGAGCTCCCCGGCAGAGTTACCGTCGAACGCGAATTCGATAAATTGATTTTCTGCCAGTCGGACCGGATGACCAAGCTCACGTCGGATGAAACAAGCTCCCGTGCGGTTGTTTCCTATCAATATGAGGTGACGCTGCCAGAAAGCGGTTCGGCCGCTATTTCCATTCCGGAACTTGGGCGCTCCTTCCGTTTGAAAATGATTGACTGGCCCACGGCGCAGCGCGACACTAGACATGAGGGTGTCGTTCTGGACGCGGAGCGGCTGGCTGCGCCGTTGGTATTTCGAAATTGGAGTCCGGGCGATGCGTATCGACCCTCCGGCCGGCGGCAAACGCGCAAACTGGCGCGTATGTTCGCTCGTGGCCGAGTGGGTTTCACCGAAAGAGCCCTGTGGCCTGTGCTGACAAGTGCTGGTCGGGTCGCTTGGGCGGATCGGATGCCTGTGGCAGACGAATTCTCGACGACTGACGCCACGCGAACCGGTCTGTGGATTGTCGTGGACGGTCCGCTGAGGCAGGCGTGAAGGTCGCCTATTCCCGCAAACAGTTGGCGGCGCGGGTGGCCCAGATGGGCCGGACGATCTCCAAGGATTACAGCGATCGCACTCTGCACGTGGTGGCGATCCTCGAGAATTCTTTTTTGTTCGCGGCTGATTTGGTTCGCGAGATTTCGCAGCCCGTCGTTTGCCATTTTGTGAGGTCGGAGCTGCGCCAGGTGGACCTTGGAGGTTTTCGCAGACCCGAGGTTTTCTTCTCGACGCCTCCCACACTGGAGGGACGCGACGTCTTGCTCGTTGATGCCATCTTGCACACTGGGGTGCCGCAGGATTTCCTGTGGAAGCGCATCGAAGAGTGCCAGCCCAGCTCGCTGAATTTAGCCGTGCTGTTTGACAAGCCGCGCGATCGTAAAGTGAGCCTAAGGGCTACATACGTTGGGTTTGATTCTGCATCTAAGTATTGGGTGGGATATGGGCTGGCTGGCCGCGATGGCCTCTACCGCAACCTGCCTTATGTGGGAAGTGAAACCGAGGTTCGGCAAGCCGAAGCCAAGCGGGCTAGAGGGCATAAGCCAAGGCGTTCAAAACGATCGTAATCTGGAAGGCCATGGGCTCCAGAGGGTGAGGTAACACGGTGAACTCAACAGTCAAAACAATTTTATTCTGGATGGCGATGATCCTTCTCGCCGTCCTGCTCTGGCGAATGGCCTCGACCGGAGGTCAGACGGCACGCGATCAAACGCCGAGCTACACCGAGTTTCAGGCCCAGGTGGAGAAGGGCAACGTCAGCGAAGTCACGATTATGCTTTCTCCGGTCAGCGCCGAAGTCGATGGCGAATTCCGCGAGCCAAAAACAAAATTCCGCGTCACCGTACCCAAGGAAACTCTCAGCGACCTGACCAAGGAACTCCAGGCGAAAAACGTCGATGTCAATATCAAGGAAGTCCGGAACAATGACTGGGTCAGTTTCCTGATCGATGGTGTTCCTTTCCTTCTGCTTCTCGTTGTTTTCCTCATCATGATGCGGCAAATGCAGTCCGGCGGAAATAAAGCCCTGAGCTTCGGCAAATCGCGCGCGCGTTTGCTGACCGCGCAGCAGAAGAAAGCCACATTCAAGGACGTGGCAGGCATCGAAGAAGCCAAGGAAGAGTTGCAGGAAATCATCGACTTCTTGAAAGACCCGCAAAAATTCCAGCGTCTCGGCGGCCGCATTCCCAAGGGCGTGCTGCTTGTGGGCCCTCCGGGAACAGGAAAGACTTTGCTCGCGCGCGCCATCGCCGGCGAAGCGAACGTCCCGTTCTTTTCGATCTCCGGTTCTGATTTCGTCGAAATGTTCGTCGGAGTGGGCGCCAGCCGCGTCCGCGATTTGTTCGAGCAGGGCAAGAAAAACGCTCCCTGCATCATCTTCATCGACGAAATCGATGCGGTCGGACGCCATCGCGGCGCGGGTCTCGGCGGCGGCCACGATGAACGCGAACAAACATTGAATGCGTTGCTCGTTGAAATGGACGGCTTCGAATCGAATGAAGGCGTCATATTAATCGCGGCTACAAACCGCCCTGACGTCCTCGATCCCGCGTTGCTGCGGCCGGGCCGTTTCGACCGCCGCGTTGTTGTTCCTCGTCCTGACGTCAAGGGCCGCGAGGAAATTCTTCGCGTGCACACGCGCAAGGTTCCCATCTCTGAAAATGTGAACCTCTCGATTCTCGCTCGCGGCACTCCCGGCTTTTCAGGCGCGGATCTCGCCAACCTGGTGAACGAAGCTGCTCTTTGGGCTGCGCGGCAAAACCGGAAGTTCGTCATCATGGAAGATTTTGAGATGGCGAAAGACAAAGTCCTGATGGGCGCCGAGCGGAAATCGATGATCCTCTCCGACGAGGAGAAGAAAAACACGGCGTACCACGAAGCCGGCCACGCACTGGTTGCAGCGATGACTCCGGGCGCCGATCCTCTGCACAAAGTCACCATCATTCCCCGCGGGATGGCTTTGGGCGTCACCATGCAGCTCCCCATCGACGACAAGCACACCTACACGCGCGAATTTCTCGAGAGTCAGCTCTCCGTTTTAATGGGTGGACGCGCCGCCGAGGAAATTTTCCTCCAACACGTTACCACCGGCGCGGGCAACGACATTGAGCGCGCCACGGAAATCGCCCGCCAGATGGTCTGCGAATGGGGTATGAGCACTCTCGGGCCGCTGACTTTCGGCAAAAAGGAAGAGGCCATTTTCCTGGGCCGCGAAATCGCGCAGCATCGCGACTATTCTGAGGACACCGCAATCAAGATCGACAACGAAGTACGCAGCATCGTCACCGCCGCGTACACGCGCGCGCGCAATATCCTCGAAACCCATCGCGACGCGCTGGAACGCGTGGCGCAGGCTCTCCTCGTCCGCGAAGTGCTCGACGCAAATGAGCTCAAGCTCTTGATGGAAGGCAAGCCGCTCCCCGACAAACCGCTGCCGCCTCCTCCTTCCGCGCCTCCCGTGCCGTCCAAGGAGCCGCAACTCAGTTTGCGGCCCGAGCCGCGCGCGGTTCCAGGCATGGCCAAGGGCGAAAAACCGGCGCCGGCATAAAGCGGTCTTGCAGCAGCGTTCGCCCTTCACATGAAACGCGCCTGTTTGCGCCGAATGTCGTAAAATACCCGCATGTCGCGCCAACCGCTTTCCTCAATCGAAGTCGATTGCCCATGTTGCCAGGCCAAGCTCACGATTGACCCTGAACTCGGCGTCGTGCTTTCGCAGATTCCGCCGCCCAAGCCGCCACCGTCCGTTGATCTGGACGACACCGCGCGCTTGCTAAAGGAGCAGGCCGAACGCGTCGAGGCAAAGTTCCGGCAGTCCGTCGAAGCGGAGCGCACCAAGGAAGACGTGCTCGCGCGCAAGTTCGCCGAAGGCCTGAAGAAAGCCAAGGACAAGCCGATCGAAAAACCCATTCGCGATTTTGATCTCGACTGAACTCGGCTTCCCGTCACCCTCCCGTCGAGCATACACTCAGGCCATGAAGCTTTCCCGCGCACGCGCCGCCCTCGTCTCTCTTTTCGGAATTTCCCTGCTTCTCGCCACATCTGCTTTTGCGCAGAAGAAGGAAAAACTTCCTCGACCCGTACAAATGGACGCGGGCGTTCAATCCACGCGCAATCCCGCAACAGGCGAACTCATATTTCATCGCGTGGCTGGCGACGCAGCCCCCGATAATGCGCCGAATATACGCGCAACAATCCGCGTTCGCGTCAATCTCGTCGAAGTTGGCTGCAACGTTTTCGCGCCTGACAATACTGCTGTACGCAGCCTCGCACAGCCTGACTTCCATATTTTCGAAGATGGCGTTGAACAGCCCATCGCGCATTTCGATGCGTCGGCCGAGGGCGCAAGCATCGCTCTAGTCCTCGACGCAAGTCCGAGTGTCCTGCCAGACTCCGACACCATGAAATTCGCCGCGCAGCAGCTCATCGCCAATCTTTCTCCTGTCGACGAAGTCGCCGTCGTCGATTTCTCCGAACACACGTATCTCTTGCTGCCCTTTTCGCGTGAAAGAAAGCTGCTCGAAAAAACGGCCACGGGCGTCGACGTCCGCAAGTTATTTTCAGACACGGGCGGCTCGAATATTTATCGTTCTGTGTATCTCGCAGCCAACGAACTCTTCCCGGGCCGCACGGGACGCAAGGCAATTATCTTGCTTACGGACGGGCAGGACAGCGGTCTGGGGTTGAATTTAGACGGTGAAGGCGTTCGGCCGCGGCGTGGCGACCCGCCAAATCGCGCGACG
>DASRQP010000132.1:0-13235 GCA_035696585.1 Candidatus Acidiferrales bacterium
GTGGGATTCGTGCTGCTGATTGCGTGCGCGAATGTGGGGAATTTATTTTTGTCGCGCGGCTGGGCGAGGCGGAGAGAGTTGGCGATTCGTTCAACGCTGGGAGCGACGCGCGGGCGGGTGATGCGGCAGTTGCTGGTGGAAAGTTTGCTGATGGCGCTGATTGGCGGTGCGTGCGGGCTGGCACTGGCGATTTGGGGAGTGGATGCGTTGAAGACGCTGCTGCCGACGGACACTCCGCGCGTAAAGGACTTGAGTATCGATCAGGCGGTGCTGTGGTTCACGCTGGGCGCTTCGATTCTGGCTGGGATTTTGTTTGGATTGGCTCCGGCGCTGCTGGCGTCGCGGCTGGACTTAAACGCGGCGATGAAAGAAGGCGGAGCGGGAGCGCAGATTGGAGGTGCGAGTACACGTCACAATTTGCTGCGGCGTTTGCTTGTAGTGGGAGAAGTGGCGCTGGCGCTGATACTGGTGATAGGGGCGACGCTGGCGCTGCGCAGTTTTGCGCGGCTGCGAAGCGTCAACTTGGGATTTCGTCCCGAGCGCGTGCTCACGATGACCATAAACTTTCCCGCCGGAAAATTCACGAAGCCGGAACCGGCGATCGCGTATGTGGGGCAGATTCTTTCGCTGACGCGAGGAATTTCCGGCGTCGAGGATGCGGCGGCATCGGAGTACGCGCCGCTTTCCGGGATGAAGGGCGAATCCACGGTTCGCATGGACACCACTCCTACAAATGTGCCGCCTACGGCCGAGGCGAATCGCGCCACTCCGGACTATTTTCGCACACTGGGGATTCCGTTGATTGCGGGACGCGAGTTCACGGACGCGGACGCGAGCGGAGCGCCGGATGTTTACATCGTCAACCAGGCGTTCGCGGAAAAGTTTTTTGGACATGCGAACCCCATCGGGAAACGGATTTGGACGAATGTGGACAAAAACAAGAAACCGAAGTGGGGCCAGGTTGTCGGAGAGATCGGAAATACTCGGGACCTGACGACAAAGGAAGCGCCTGAGCCCGAGTTTTTTGCGGCTTACAATCAGGCGGAGCGCGCCGCGGCGATTTCGCTGGTTGTGCGCACGAAGGCGGAGCCGCTTGGCGTGGTTTCCGCGATTCAGGATCGCATCTGGTCACTCGACAAGGCGCAGCCCGTCGAGGACATCAAATCGATGGACCAGATGGTGGCGAGCGCGAACGCGGCGCCGCGGTTCCAGACTTTTTTGCTGGGGATTTTCGGGGCGCTGGGATTGTTGCTGGCGGTGGTGGGGATTTACGGCGTGATTTCGTATTCGGTGTCGCAGCGGACGCATGAGATTGGGATTCGCATGGCGTTGGGAGCCGAGCCGCGACAAGTGCTGAGGCTGGTTCTGATGCAGGGGTTGAAGCTGGCGTTGATGGGGGTTGCGATTGGTGTTGCGGCGTCGTTGGCGCTGACGAGGTTGATGGCGAGCTTGCTGTTTGGGGTGAGCGCGACGGATCCGGTTACGTTTGGAGGCGTGGCGATCGTGTTGACGCTTGTGGCGCTGGCGGCTTGTTATGTGCCGGCGCGGAGAGCGATGAAGGTGGATCCGATGGTGGCGCTGAGGTATGAGTGACTAGTGGTTAGTGGCGAGTGGCTAGCGAAAGACAACCAATTGGGCTAGTGGCGAGTGAGTTGAGAGTTGATAGTTGAGAGTTGAAAGTGAAAAGCAAGATGAAAGTGGTCAGTGGACAGTGGTCAGCAAACGATAGGACCTTTCGATTTTTCAGGGGCACATGTTGCAAGCTGTATGTCACGGCGCGACTCGGGAGTCGCGACGCTTCCTGCGTCAGGGCAAGCGGGCGCAGCCATTCGTTCCTCAGGGTAAACAAGCAGCACCCCTACGAAAGCTTCACGAATGCCGCCGATGGACAAGCGGAAGCATAGCCGAAGCTGAAGTGATTGTGAGCTAGACGAGAAGACAAAGACCCCACCCTTCGCAAAGAGCGCGAAGGATGGGACCCGCAAAGGCGAAAGGCAAAGGAGGTCCCTGCCTGCAGCAGGCAGGCCTCACCACCGCTCGCCGGAAACCGCGACCGGGTTCGGGATGACAGCGAGAAGCACAAACACGAAAAACAAAGGCGAAAGGCAAAGCGGCGTCGAGCCGCCGCACTCCGTAAAAGACGGACAGCGCGGTAGGTTAACGTGCGAGACGCGGGAGGCGAAAAACCCTACCCTTCACAGAAAACGTTCCCTTCCTTCGTCAGGGTAAACAGGATGGGGCACCCGTAAAGGCAAAGCGCAAGACGCGCGGGTTCTAGTAGATAGCGTGTTGGGATACCAAGTGAGAAGACTTCCGTACAGGTACAAGCTGTCCTGGACCTGCCCTTTCCGCCAGTAGTTTTGCCATGGCCAGTATGCGTAGACTATTGGTGAGGTTGTGTCGCTGGTTGAGTTTGGCAACCGTTGGATTTGACAGTGGGAGCGCGCCGGATGGAATCCGAACTACGACATATCGATCGGTGGGAGTGGTGGCTGTGGTTTTCCGCGCTGGTCGTGACAGCGCTTGCGGGGATAGTCCTTCTGCTGTCGTCATTTCACTCGCTTTTTCTGCATAACGAACACTTCTTCGAAATTCGTTCCGACCAAGCCAGGTGGGGGATACTCAGCTTACTGCTCCTGTTCAACGTGTGGCTAGTGTACCGGCAGCGGGTGTTTCGGCGTCTGCGAAGACGCCTTACTGAGCTTAGAGAAGACGCGCCTTCGAGTATGGAAGTGAATGATCCTTCGCAAATGGATCCGGTTACGGGGTTCTATACTCGGGCCTCCGTTGAACAGAGCCTTGGGAGAGAGGTTGCGCGCGCGAAGCGGCACAACCAGCCTCTAAGCCTTGTGGCGTTGCATCTGGATGATTTCGCCGACCTTAACAAGCGCTGTGGGCGCGACGCTGCTGAGTTGGTGCTAAAGGCGTTCGCCAACCGTTTGAGGAAAGCGAGCCGCGGCTGTGATTTTTGCGTGCGTCTGGGGGATGATGAGTTTTTGGTGATCCTGCCCGAATGCAGTCTGGGGGATGCCAAATTGATTTCTGACCGCCTGGGTACGCTGGAAATGAAGTGCGCGGGAGAGGATGTCACGGTCGTGTGGTCGGTTGGATGGATTGACTACAAACGCGGCGAGGTTCCCGCTGACTTGTTTAAGCGGGCGAAGGACGTCCTTCAACTCTACAAAGCGGCGAGCAAGGATAGTTCCGCCCCAACACTTGTAATCCGGTAGCGGTCTTCTAACTGTGATCTCAACAGATTGTCCCATTTGACGCCCCTAAGTGCCGGTTTTCCTGGTCAAATTCAGACGGTGTGTTCGGTTACGCGACAAGGGGCTCCCGCAAACGGACAAGATGAGCAACGGCTGCGAATCATTCCTCACGTAATGTTCTGATACCACTGTAGTTAGCAAATCACATCTTCGGAATCCGATCTGCGTACTCCTTTACAAGAATCACCAGGGGTGTATTCCATGAAGACGCTTGTGCAGGACCTGCGATACGGGTTGCGAATCCTGAGGAAGTCACCGGCATTTGCGGCGATCGCCGTGTTGACGCTGGGGCTGGGCATCGGCGCGAACACGGCGATTTTCAGCTTCGTAGATGCGTGGATTATCCGGCCGATTCCTTATCCGCAAGCGGACAAGCTGGTGGTGCTGCTGTCGCACGACAAGAAAAAGGGCTGGACCAGCAACGGCGTGAGTTCGACGGCGGACTTTCTCGATTTTCAGAAGCAAACTACTTCCTTTGAACAGACGGCGGCGTGGACGCAATGGGATTTCAATCTCACTGGCGACGGGCCGCCAGCGCTGGTGGATGGCGGGCGCGTAAGCTGGAATTTTTTCGACACGCTCGGCGCCAGGCCGCTTCTGGGTCGGACGTTCACGGCCAGCGATGACGTGTCCGGCGCAGCGCATGTGGCGATCATCAGCGAAGGACTGTGGAAGAGCCGGTACGCGCAAAATCCAAAGATCATCGGACACAGCATCAACATCGGCGACGAGGCTTACACCGTTGTTGGCGTGATGCCGGGAAAATTTCAATTTTCGCTGCTGGGGATTTGCAACATTTGGACGCCGCTCGCGCTGACGGATAAAGAGCGCAGCGACCGCAATAGTTCGTGGTTCTCGGCTTTCGGCAGATTGAAACCGGACGTGACGCAAAACCAAGCCTCGGCCGAAACCACGGCGATTTTCGCGCGCATCGAGAAACAGTATCCGCAGACAAATACCAATATCACCGGGCTGCTGAGTCCGATGGCTTATGAAATCGGCCAAAACCAAGGAAATCAGCAGGTGACGCTTTGCTTCTGGATTGTGGGCTTGATTCTGCTGATGGCGTGCGCCAATGTGGCGAATTTAATGTTGGCGCGAGCAACGCAGCGCACGAAAGAAATGGCGGTACGGGGCGCGTTGGGCGCGACTCGGGGAAGACTGGTGAGGCAACTGCTTACCGAATCGCTGCTGCTGTTTCTCTTCGGCGGGCTGGCGGGAGTGCTGTTTGGGAAATGGGGAATGAACTGGATTGAATCGATGATTCCGGGACACATTCGCGGATACCTGGTGAATTATGGCGAAGTGAATTTGGATTGGATTACGCTGACTTTCACGCTGGGAATTGCACTGTTGTGCGGCGTGGTTTTCGGGCTGGCGCCGGCATTTGAGAGTTCCGGGCTCGATTTGAATCGCGCGTTGAAGGAAGCGTCGGGGCAGGCTTCGAAAGGCGGACGCGGCGCGCGGATGCGGCGGATTTTCGTGGCGGGAGAGATCGCGCTGGCAGTGGTGGTGCTGATTTCGACGACGCTGCTGGTGAAGAGTTTTGTGATTTCAGTGCGGTCGACCCCAGGATACAACCCCGCGAATCTGTTGGTGGCGCAAGTGGCGCTGCCAAAAACAAAGTACGCGCTGGAAGCACGACAGAGAAACTTCAGCGACGATGTGCTGGCCCGAATCCATGCGCTGCCGGGCGTCGTTTCTGCCGGCATGTCGAGTGCAGTGCCGTTCGGCGGCTTTGGACAAACGGTCGTAGTCGAAGCGGCGGGGAAGCCGGCGCCGCGACCCGGGGAGACTCTGGGTGCGCGTTTCACGGCCGTTTCTCCGAATTATTTTGCGGCGATGCAGATGCCTCTGGTGAAAGGGCGAGCGTTCACTTCGGCGGATGGACCTGGAGACGCGCCCGTAGCCGTGATTGATCAGACGCTGGCGCGGCAATTCTGGCCGAACGAAGATCCCATCGGACAGAAGCTGAAATTCGGCGAGCAACATACGGTGTGCACGATTGTGGGCGTGGTGAGCGACGTCAAGATGTACCAATTGCGTGCTCGACCCGAGAGGCAGATGTACGTTCCACTGGCGCAATTTCCTTCGCCGACGCTGGGATTTGTGGCGCGAACGGCCAACGATTCCCCGGCGCTGGCAACGGCGATCCGGGATTCCATTTGGGCGGTGGATCCGAACCAGCCGGTTTCTTCCGTCGAGCAGATGACAACATTGATGGCGATACAGGATAGCGGGAACCGCGTGATGATGAAGCTGATGGTATTTTTCGGGGCGCTGGCGCTGTTTTTGGGCGCGCTGGGAATTTACGGAGTGATGGCGCACACAGTAGCGCAACGGACGCACGAGATCGGGATTCGCATGGCGTTAGGCGCGAAGCCACAGCAAGTGATGGGCATGGTAGTGCGGCAAGCGATGACGCTGACGTTGATTGGAATTGCGATCGGGATTGTGGGGGCGTTCGGTGCCACGCGATCGTTGTCGTTCATGTTGTACCAGGTGACAACGAGCGATCCGGCGACGTTTGTGGGCGTGGCAGTTTTATTCGCGCTGGTGGCGATTGCGGCGTGTTATGTGCCGGCGCGGAGGGCGATGAGAGTGGACCCGATGGTGGCGCTCAGATACGAGTGAGGAGCGAGTTGATAGTTGATGGTCGAGAGTGAAAGCGAAAAGCAAGAAGCAAGAAGGCCGAAAACCCGAAGAGCAGAAGCAAAACCGAAGCTGAAGCTGAAGTGCTTGCGAGCTAGACGAGAACACCAAAACCCCACCCTTCGCAAACTTCGCTCAGGATGGGGCACCCGGAAAGGCGAAGACGAAAGGCAAACAGCGGTGAAGGGCAAGCAGCGAAGGCAAAACCGGCGAGGTGAAGGATGAACAGGCTGCTGCAAGACATTCGGTACGGGATACGGATGCTGGCGAAGTCGCCGGGATTTACGGCGATTGCGGTGTTGACGCTGGCGCTGGGGATTGGCGCGAACACGGCGATTTTCTCGGTGATCAATTCCGTGCTGCTCGAGCCACTGCCATTCAAGAATCCTGCGCAGCTAGTGGAGTTGCGCGAAACGGAAGCCGCGCCGGGAGCGTTCCCGCTGGACGGCGCGGATTATCTGGACTGGCAGGCGCAGAACAAGACGTTCCGTTCAATGAGCCTGTACGGGTATGCATCCTCGATGTCCTACAGCGCGGGCGGAGGGGACCTGCCCGAGGCCGCAGCCGCGATCGCTACACAGGCGAATTTTTTCGACACGCTGGATGTGCAGCCGCTTATCGGACGAGGTTTCGCGAAGGGCGAAGATCAGGGCAAACATCAGCTTGTGATTCTGAGCTACGCATTCTGGCAGGGACACCTTGCGGGCGCTACAGACGCGGTGGGCAAGACAGTGCAGTTGAACGGCGAGCCGTATACGGTCGTTGGCGTGATGCCGCGCTGGTTCGATTTTCCCGCAGAGACGGACCTGTGGATTCCCGAAGACATGACCACACCGCTGATGCACAGCCGCGGCAGCCATTGGGCGCACGCGATTGGGCGCGTGAAAAATGGCGTCACCATCGAACAGGCGCGCGCGGATTTGCTGGCCGTTTCGGCGCGGCTGAATAAGACGTACCGCGAGGCAAACGATCAGGACGTCCATTCCCTAGTCTTTCCGTTGAAAGAAAGGCTGGTGGGAAGCTCGCGCGGGCAGCTTTTAATTTTGCTAGGCGCGGTGGCGCTGGTGCTGCTGGTCGCGTGCGCGAACATCGCGAATTTGCTGCTGGCGCGTTCGACCGGGCGCGTGCGCGAAATGGCGGTGCGCGCGGCGATGGGCGCGGGCCGCTGGCGTTTGGCGCGGCAATTACTCACTGAAAGCGTTTTGCTCGCGCTCGCAGGCGCGGCGCTTGGGCTTCTTGGCGCGTGGTGGGGTGTTTCGATTCTGCAATCGGCGCAGAGCTCGCCTATTCCGCGCATCAATCCGGTCGGCGTAAACGTGACCGTGTTGCTTTTCACTGTGGGCGTGAGCGTGCTGGTGGGAATTTTGTTTGGCCTCGCGCCGGCGCTGCACAGTTCGCGTTTGGACTTAAGCGAAGAGCTGAAATCGAGCGCGAACGCGGTCGTCAGCGTAACGGGCCGCGGGCGCGCGCTGCGCAACACGCTGATGGTGGCAGAAATCGCGGTGTCCCTTGCGTTGCTCGTTGGCGCGGGACTGCTGCTGCGCAGCTTCGAGCTGTTGCGCTCGGCGAATATCGGCGTGGATCCGCACAATGTCCTGACTATGCGCCTCAATTTGCCTGCGGCGAGATTCAAGACCATCGCGGCGCAGCGGCAGTTTATCGATTACCTGAACGCGCGCGTCAGCAGCATTCCCGGGATTTCCGGCGCATCGGTCTCGACGGTAATGGCCATGAATGGCGGCTGGAACGGGTATGTGACCGTGCCGGGAAACAGCAATCCCAAACTCGCGAATCAGCTTGTCGAGGTCAATTACATTACGCCGGAATATTTCAAGACGTTTGGCATTCCGTTGATTGAAGGGCGCATTTTCAACGCGCAGGACATGCAGCAGGCCATGGACTTGAATGAGAAGTTCATCGCGCTATCGCAAGCGGCGGAGAAAGATAAAACTCAATTGAAGATGCCATCGGGCCTGTCTTTTCCAGTGGTCATTAACCAGGCCATGGCCAAACTTTTCTGGCCGCATCAGGATCCGCTGGGCAAGAGCTACACCGGAGCAGGCGATAAGGTGGAACGCATTGTCATCGGCGTGGTCGGCGATGAAAAGCAGGAAAGCGTCCGGGAGCGCGCCGCGCCGGAGAATTACGCTCCCGTGACGATGCAACTCGATCCCACCGGCCTGGGAGTAATCATCTCCGTGAAGACGAAGGTTGCGCCAGCGGGCATGGTGAACGCGATTCGCGGAGCTGTGCGCGACCTCGACAGCACAATTGCGGTCTACCACATTCTCACAATGGATGAAATCGTCGCGGAGAGCATGCAGGACACAACGCTGCAAACGTCGTTGCTCGGGGTGTTTGCGGCGCTGGCGCTGGTGCTGGCGGCGGTGGGGCTGTACGGGGTGATGTCTTATCTGGTTACGCAGCGGACGCACGAGATTGGGATTCGCATGGCGTTGGGCGCGCAGCAGGTCGACGTGTTGAAACTGGTGATTGGGCAAGGAACCAAATTGATTTTTATGGGCGTGGCGATTGGAATCGTGGCGTCGCTGGGCCTGACGCGGTTGATGTCGGCAATGCTGTATGGAGTGACGGCGACGGATCCGGCGACGTATGTCGCCGTGGCGTTGCTGCTGGCGGCTGTCGCGTTGCTCGCGTGCTACATTCCGGCGCGAAGAGCGGCGCGGGTGGATCCGATGGTGGCGCTGAGATATGAATAGTTGAGAGTCGAGAGTTGATAGTTGAAAGGAAGTCCAGAGGCGCACAGGCTGAAGCCTGTGCCACTTGTCGAGAGGCGAAAGCGAGAGGCGACAGGCACAGCGGCGTCGAGCCGCCGCACTCCATGAAGACAAAGACGCGGGAGCAAGGACGCGGGGGCAAAGGCGAAGGCGCAATGCGAAGACGGCAACCAAGCACGAAAAGCAGGTCCCTCGCCGCATCGCGGCTCGGGATGACAGCAGAAGCGGAAGCCGTCGTCCCTGACGGGCGAGCGTCGGGGCCCAAAAACGAAAACTCGAAGGGCGAAACCAAAAAAGACGAAACGCGAAGAGCCAGCAGCAAGAGCGTCGCGGCGAGGCGTTGGGAGGGTAGAAGATGGGGACGCTGATACAGGACGCGCGGTACGGGTTGCGGATGCTGGGCAAAAATCCTGGAGTGACAATGCTGGCTGTGCTCGCGCTGGCGTTGGGTATTGGCGCGAACGCGGCGATCTTCAGCGTGGCGGATCCGCTGCTGCTGCGTCCTGAACCGTTTCCGAATCTGGGGCGACTGGCGCTGGTGTTCAACAAAGTGGGCACGCTGACCGACGAGAACTCGATGTACGCGCCCGACTACGAAGCGATTCGCAGCCAAAGCACTTCGTTCGAGCAATTCGCAGCTCACTTCGGCAACAGCGCGAATCTGACGGGGCAAGGCGACCCGGAACGCGTGCAAGCAGAGAAAATCACCACGAATTTTTTCGATACGCTTGGCGTGCAACCGATTCTGGGGCGGGGATTCACAGCGGAGAATGGAACGCTGGGCCGCGACGGCGAAGTTGTGCTCAGTTACGGCTTGTGGCAAAGCAAATTCGGCGGCGACCCTAAAGTCATCGGCGAAAAAACTGAAATCAACGGGCGCAGCTACACGATTGCCGGAGTGATGGGGAAGGATTTCAACTATCCGGTTGCGACGGATTTGTGGGAACCGATCGCGTTCACGGCCGCCAACAAGACCGACCGCACCAACAACTATCTTTTGCCTGTGGGATTGCTGAAGCCGGGCGTTTCCGTTTCGCGCGCGGCGGCGGAATTGGCCGGCATCGGGCAGCAACTGGCGAAGGAGTTTCCGCGGTCGAATAAAGAGATGGGCATACGCGTGGTGCCGTTCCGCACGTATGCGACGGATGAGCTGACTCACAATTTCATGTTGCTGCTGCTGGCAGCGGTGGGATTCGTGCTGCTGATAGCGTGCGCGAACGTGGCGAATTTGCAACTGGCGCGCGTCGCTGGACGCGAAAGGGAAATCGCGGTGCGCGCGGCGCTGGGAGCGAGCCGATGGCGCGTGGTGCGGCAACTGTTGACGGAGAGCGTGATTCTGGCGCTGGGTGGCGCAGCTGCGGGATTGCTTCTGGCGCAATGGGCGGTTGGCCTGATTGTGGCGCACATGCCGGCGGAACTCTCGCAGTACGTTGCAGGGTGGAATCGCATCGCGCTCGACTGGCGAGCAGTTGCGTACACGGTGACGATTGCCGTTGTGGCAGGGATTATTGCGGGACTCGCGCCGGCGTTGGGTCATTCTCGGCCGGATCTTTCGGATGGGCTGAAAGAAGGCGGACGCGGCGGTTCGGGGCGCGCATCGCACCGGCTGCGCAGCGTGCTGGTGGTGGCGGAAGTCGCGGCTTCGCTGGTGCTGTTGGTTGGAGCAGGACTGCTCGTCAAAGGATTCCGCGCGCTGCTCGGCGCAAACGAGCAATTCGCGCCGCAGAGTTTGTTGACCATGAACATTGCGCTGCCCATGGCGAAATATTCCGACCAAGAGAAACAAGCGGCGTTCTACCAGCAAGCTCTCGAGCAAATGGCGACAATTCCGGGAGTGGAGTCCGCGTCGGTGGCCACCGCATTGCCGGATTCGGATACTTTCAGCTACCACCCATTCACGGGCGAAGGCAAGGCTTGGACGCAAGACACGGGACACATCGCCCTGGCTGAATCGATCAGCGCGAATTATTTTCGAACGCTGCATTTGCCGCTGTTGCGCGGCCGCGAATTCACGGACTCGGACGGGCCCAAGGGGCAGCGCGTGGCGATTATCAACCGTTCGATGGCTGAGCGCTACTGGCCCGGGGAAGATGCCATCGGGAAACGCATCAAACAGGGACGGCCTGATTTGAAGAATCCGTGGTTGACGATTGTGGGGATCGTTGCGGATGCGAAGTACAACCCATATTTCTCGACTGCGAACAGCGCGGTTTACGTACCTTACGCGCAAGACGCGAATATGACTGCGGCGTTTCTCTTGCGCACGAAAGGCGAGCCACTGAGCTTCATTCCGGCAGTGCGCGCGAAAATTCGTGCCGTGGACACGGAGCAGCCGATTTACGAACCAAAGACGCTGGCGCGGCTGACGTATGAAGAACTGATCGGCATTTCGTACATTGCCGCAATGATGGCGGCGCTGGGACTGATTGCGCTGGTGCTTGCGGCGTCGGGAGTGTATGGCGTGATGGCGCATTCGGTGACGGAACGCACACACGAGATTGGAATCCGGCTGGCGCTGGGTGCGCAGCCGAAACAAGTGTTGCGATGGATTGCGGAACGAGGAATCCGGCTGGCAGCGATCGGGCTCGGGATTGGGCTTTTACTTGCGTTTGCGATGGCTCGATTGCTGGCGAGCTTGCTTTTCGGTGTCTCGGCCACGGATCCGGTTATTTTCATCGGGATTCCGTCGCTGCTGGCGATTGTGGCGATCGCGGCGTGTTATTTGCCGGCGCGGAGGGCGATGAGGGTGGATCCGATTGTGGCGCTGAGATATGAGTAGTTGAGAGTCGAGAGTTAATAGTTGAGAGTTTAAAGCGAGAGGCGAAGACGAAAAGCGAAAATCCCCACCCTTCGCGAAAAACGCTCCCTTCCTTCGTCAGGGCAGGCAGGATGGGGCACCCGGCAGAAGCAGGTCCCTCGCCGTATGGCGGCTCCTTCCTGCAGGGGCGGGGCAAGCAGGGCGGGACGTAAAAGACCTCACGTCAGTCCCGACAAAACGCGTCGGGACGGGACGTGAGCTACAGGAAGGCAACATGAGCACACTGCTCCAAGACATACGTTACGCGATGCGCATGATGCGGCGCACGCCGCTATTCACGGCGGCAGTTGTATTGACCGTGGTGATGGCCATCGGCGCGAACACAACGATCTTCAGCGTGGTGAATGCGGTGATGCTGAAGCCGCTGCCTTTCAATGAGCCGAATCGCATCTTTCAAGTTTTCGAGAAGAACGACAAACTCAACATCGCCAACAACGGCGCTTCGGCGCTGAATTTTTTGGACTGGCGCGAGCAAGCGCATTCATTCGCGGCTATCGCCGGTGTCAGCTTCAGCAACTACACACTGACGGGTTCCGGCGAGCCCGAACAGCTTTCAGGCAATCTGATCAGTTCGGCGCTGACCCGCGTGTTGGGAATTTCGCCGCGGGCGGGCCGTGCGTTCACCGATGACGAAGAAAAACTTGGCGCCGCACCCGTGGCGATGCTCGGCGAAGGGCTGTGGAAGCGCCGCTTCGGCGCGGATCGCTCGCTCGTCGGCCGCAGCATCCTGCTCAACGGCGTGCCCACTACGGTTGTGGGCATCGCTCCGGCGTCGATGAATCTGCTTTCCGGCGGCGACGTTTACACTCCGCTGATTATTGATCCCTCGAAGGAATTCCGCGTTAGCCACGCGCTTATCGTGTTTGGACGTCTGAAGAACGGCGTTTCCATGCAGCAGGCGCAGTCAGAGATGGACGCCGTCTCGGCGCATGTCGACCAGCAGTATCCCGAGATGCACGACTGGAAGATTGGTCTGCTGAGCATGTTTGATACTTTTGTGAGTCCGGATCTGAAAACGGGATTGCTAGTGCTCCTGTGGGCCGTCGGATTTGTGCTCCTGATTGCCTGCGCCAATATTGCGAATCTGTTGCTCGCGCGCGCGGCAGCGCGTCAGGGCGAGATGGCTGTGCGCGCGGCGATGGGCGCCAGCCGCGGCCGGTTGCTGCGTCAACTGCTGATCGAGAGTGTATTGCTTTCGATGGTTGGCGGAGTGGCTGGCGTGATGCTCGCGGGCTGGGCCATACGCGGCGTCAACCTTGCGTTGCCGCCGAACACTTTGCCTGTGCCCACGATTCAGATGGATGCAACGGTGCTTTGGTTTGGGCTCGGGTTGACGGTCGCCACCGGATTGTTTTTCGGCATCGCTCCCGCATGGCGCACGGCCAAAGTTGACCTGAGCACCACACTCAATCAAGGCGGTCGCGGGTCGGGACGCATGTCTGCGCGGCTACGCAATGTGCTGGCCGCCGCGGAGCTAGCGCTCGCAACGATTCTGCTCATCGGCGCGGGACTCTTCATTCGCACCCTGACGAATCTCGGGCACGTGCAGTTGGGATTCGAGCCGCAGGGGCTCATCACCTTCCAACTTGCGCCGCCTGTGGAAAAATATCCCGGCAACGGCAAGGCGCAGCAGTTCTACCGCGCGCTGCTCGATTCTTTGCAATCGCTGCCGGGAGTGCGCGGCGCGGCCGTGTCGAGCGGCATTCCGTTTGGCGCGGGGAATTACACCTCGCATCCGATGTTCACCACGGGACCGTC
>DASRQP010000133.1:0-7209 GCA_035696585.1 Candidatus Acidiferrales bacterium
AATGCGAAAATATCTTCCGTCGATATCGTTGGCCCGATTTGCGAATCCGGCGATTCATTTCTGCGCGATTGGCCCATGCCGGAAGTTCAGCCTGGAGATCTGGTCGTGATTTGGGGAGCGGGCGCGTACGGTTTCGCGGAATCTTCGAATTACAATTCGCGTCCGCGTTCGGCGGAGATTCTCGTCCAAGGCAGCCGCTTCCGCATGATTCGCCGCCGGGAAACCCATGCCGACTTAATTCGTGGCGAACGCGCGTCCTGACGTTTGGTCCTATCTCTCGCCGGGGTGAAGAAAACTGTCCACGGCGCCCATGAACAAATCCGGCTGGTCCACAAATGTCATGTGACCGCTCTTCGGCAAAATGACGAGCTTCGAACCCGCGATCTTGTCGTGCATTTCTTTCGACAGCGACGGGTCACACTCGTCGTGATCGCCCGCAAGAATCAGCGTCGGCACGTGAATCGTCGGCAGCTTGTCCACGTATTCCACGGATTTCAAATTTCCGTCAATTACGAACTCGCCGTCCGAACCCCACATTTCGCGGTATAGAGCCCACGCCGTCACTCCCTGCGCGATCGGATCGTAATTCGGGTCGGGATGGTTTTGATAAATATACGGAAAATATCCTTCGCCCCACGCCGCGATCATGTACGCGTCCGTGTAGCGATTCTGTTGGTAGGGAAGCCCGTGGCCAAAAAGTCCCGCCTTCTCCATGCCGTCGATTTTCTCGCGCAACTCAGGAGACATTTTCTCCTTCATGCGCGCGAATACTTCATTCATCTGCTTCGTGCTGGGAAACGTGCTGCACAAAATCAGGTGCGTCAGATTCTTCTGATATTTCAGCGCGTAGGCCTGCGCGAGCACGCCGCCGTAGGAATGCCCGAGCAGCGTGATTTTTCCCAGGTCGAGCGCTTGGCGCACGTCCTCTACATCCTCCACCATGTTTTCAACGGTGTACTCGGCAGGATCGGAAAGTTGCTGCGACTTGCCCGAGCCGCGCTCGTCAATGAAAACCAGCTGGTTGTGTCGCGCGAGCGGCAGCAGGTAAGGCAAAAAATAGTCGTGCGATGCGCCCGGCCCGCCGTGAACAATCATCAGAGGCGCGCCGCGGCCGACGGTCATGTAATAAATCATCACGCCATGCGCGTCCACGAACCCTTCGTGCATCGGATACACGCTGGCACTGTTGGCTCTGCTGCGAACCGTGCGGCGAACGCGGCGCTGCGCATGCACTGGCGCGGCCAACGCCACGAAGAGAATCACAAGGAATACACACGACAGAGATTTAGTTTTCATTATGGTTGCCTCTTTTTGCGATGTTCCACGGCGAGTCAGCGGCGCGTTCAGCGTTGCCCCCACCGCAGCTTGTTGCGAAGAACTTTGTAGTACGTCTGCTCCTGCGGCCTCACAAGTTGCACATGATGCGGCGATTTGGAAATGGTGATGCGATCGCCGCGCTCGAGTTCAAATCCCACTTGCCCATCGAGCGTGAGGTACGCCTGCTCTTCGAGCGCGGCGAAATCCAATTCGAGTTGCACGCTGTCCGGCAACACCAGCGGCCGGTTGGTCAGCATGTGCGGACAAATCGGCGTCAGCACAAACGCCTGCAGAACGGGATAAAGAATCGGGCCTCCCGCCGCGAGCGAATACGCGGTCGAGCCCGTCGGCGTCGAAACGATCAAACCATCCGCGCGGTAAAGCCCCAGGAACTGCCCATTCACCGCCAAATCGAAATCGAGAATGCGTGATAGCGCCGACTTGGTCACCACGGCATCGTTCAGCGCTTGCTGCTGCTGAATCATTTTTCCGTCGCGCAACAATTCCGCTTTCAACATCATTCGCGGGCTCAGTCGGTGCCTGCCGGCAAGCACTTCCTCGAGCAGCGGGAATGCCTCGTCGATCGTGACGCTGGTCATGAAGCCCATGCCGCCCAAATTCACAGCGAGAATCGGAACTTCGCATTCGTGGAATCGTCGCGCGGCCGCGAGCAGCGTGCCATCTCCGCCGAGGACAATCAGCAGATCCATCTGCGCGGCCATTTCGTCGAGAGTTATTTTTGCCTGCGGATGGAAACACGATGCCGCGACCGAGTCGAAGTAGACATCGATGCCGCGTTCTCGCAGCCAGTCGGCCATGCGCGGAACCACCGCGCAAATTTCCGCCTTTCGTGGCTTGCAGAAAATTCCCGCGCTCTTGATCATTGCTTTACCAAGTCCGTTTCACCAGATTCGCTACCAAGTTCGTTTCGCCAAGTTCGCGAATTGTATTCTATTCGGGGAGCCGTGCGTGGAGGAAATATTCCTGATTGCCTTCTTTGCCCGTCACGCGGCTGGGTCGGACGCCAAGAACCTCCAACCCTGCTTTTTCGGCCGCTGTGCGGACGCTCGCAATCGCACGCTCGTGCAGCGCAGCATCGCGAACGATCCCGCCCTTGCCCACCATTGCTTTTGGCAGCTCAAATTGCGGTTTCACCAGGATTAAGAATACCGCGCTGCGCTTTGCCATCGCCACGGTCACGCCAATCAACTTCGTCACGGAAATAAATGAGACGTCCATCGTCACCAATTCGGCTTTTTCCGCGATGTCGGCTGGCCTCAAGAACCGCGCATTATTCCTTATGGCTATCACGCGCGCATCGCGCTGCAACTTCCAATCCAGTTGCGCAGTATTGACGTCAACTGCGTACACGCGCAGCGCTCCGCGTTGCAGCAAACAATCCGTGAATCCGCCATTCGACGCGCCCACGTCGAGGCACACCAAATTACGCGCGTCCACGCCCAAATCTTCCAGTGCTCCTTCGAGTTTCAGCCCCGCCCTGCTCGCGTATTTGAAATCCGCGTCCGTGATTTCAATTCGCGCGTCCGTCGCTACCATCTCTCCCGATTTTGTTACTCGCTGGTTATCAACGAGGACTTTGCCGGCCATGACTAGCGCTCGCGCACGCTGCGGCGTCTCCGCAAGTTGTCGCGCCACGAGCGCGGCATCCACTCGGATGCGTTGTCGTTTAGAAGTGGAACGCGGCGCGTTCATAAAGTGAAATTGATTTTCGGAGCTATCCGAGAGGAGGCAAAATTGCGGCCGAGCCGAAGAGGAAAATCGTTCCCACCACTAAACTATACGTCGCGGTCAGTGCGGTGGCGACTTGCATCAACCGTTGTCGCGTGGCGCTCACGGTGAAAATACCCACAGCGGAGGCTGTCATCAGCGTGTTCATCAGCAGCAGCCCGGCCAAAAACATTGCCAGACCGAGAAATCCCCGTGCGCGTCCGCCCAAGTTCGCCGCAAGCAGAAAAATCAACAATTGGCTTGGCGTTTCCGCACCCAGCCCGTGAATCACGCCCACAAAGAACACGGATTTTCTCGTATAGCTCCAATTCATCTCCGCGGGCCGTACCGCAGCTTCACCGTGAAACGCTCGCCGGACTTTCCACGCAAGCCACCGAAACGCGCTGATCAAAAGCATGATTCGCGATTTCGGTGCAGCTTTTCCACCGCTGCGGAACATCGAACCCAACACGTAAATTCCCAGCACGACCAGCGTCAATCCCACGGCGCGTTCGGCCCAACTGTCCACCACAGGCGGCAGGGAAGTCTGAAAGAAAATCACGATGCTGCCCAGCGCCGCCACCGTGGCCGCGTGTCCCACCACGTACAACAGTCCCATGTGCATGGCGCGCTTGCGGTCCGATTCCACGTTTGTGATGTCTGAAATTGCGGCGATGTGGTCGTAATCAAATCCGTGACGGAAGCCGAGAACTGCGGCGGTAAGCAATGCAAGTTCGAGCGTCTTCGGCGCAACCATTCATTGCACGATAACAGAACATTTCATCGGCGGCAAAGCTGATTCAATGCCGGCCAACTATTTTTCGTGATGTGTCATTCCGAACGGAGCGGGAAATCCGCATCTGGGCGACTGCGGATTGTGTGCCGGAACAATTCATGGAAGAAAATATCTACGTGCGCCGCACGATCAAATATTCGGCAATCGCATGCAGCCGCGTCGCGCGTTCGGCGTAGCGATCGAGCTCGTGGCTCGCACGCGCCGCCAGTTCTCGCGCAAACTCGCGCGACTTTTCAATTCCAAATAGCGCCGGATAGGTCGCTTTGTTCTGCGCCTGATCTTTCCCGGCAGTTTTCCCCAGCGATGCCGATGACTCCTCCACATCCAGAATGTCGTCGACGACTTGGAACGCCCAGCCAATTGCCTCGCCGAATCTTCGCAGCCTTTCGACGTTCTCGTCGCTCGCGCCGCCCGCCAGCGCTCCAGCGACAATCGACGCGCGAATCAATGCCGCGGTCTTCGACCGGTGAATGTATTCAAGTCCGGCTGCGCCGACGGGTTTTCCTTCTGCTTCGATGTCCGCCACTTGCCCGCCAACCATTCCGCTGACGGTTCCCGCCGCCGCGCCAACTTCCGCGATAATCCGCACGCGTCGCTCCGCGTCGACATTCGCTTTTGCGAGTGTTTCAAATGCCAGCGTCAGCAAGCCATCGCCCGCCAGAATCGCCATCGCCACGCCGAATTTCTTGTGGCACGTCGGTTTGCCACGCCGCAAATCATCATTATCGAGCGCGGGCAGATCGTCGTGAATCAGTGAGTAGGTGTGAATAAATTCCAACGCGCATCCCACTGTCGCCGCAGCGTCTGGCTCGCGCGAAAATAAACGCGCCGCTTCGAAGCACAAAATCGGGCGAATGCGTTTTCCTCCAGCAAACACGCTATAGCGCATCGCTTGATGAATTGTCGCGGGCGGCGTGGTTTCCGATGGCAGCAAACGCTCGAGCGCCGCTTCGATGATGGCTTGGTCTTCGGCAAAGAAGGCAGGTTGTGTCATTTATGTAGAGGCAAAGTGGGGTAACCGAAATTCGGCGATAGACTCACCGCGATTGCGAATCGTCTTCATTCGTTTCGAAAGGCTCCGCTTGAATTTTCCCATCGGCCTTTCTCAGCAGGATTTCGACGCGCCCTTCCGCTTCTTCCAGCTGTTTCTGGCAATCGCGCGACAGTTTCACGCCCTCTTCAAAAAGTTTCATCGCCTCGTCGAGCGAAAGGTCCGTCGATTCCAGCCGTTTTACAACTTCTTCCAGTCGCGTCAGCGATTTTTCGAACTCGCCTTTGCGCGGCGGCTCGGGCGCTTTATTGGGCACAGGACTCATCGCGTTTTATCTCCGGCATGCGAGTCTAGCTCGACACTTCAATCGATGCAACCGACTACGATCGCTCGCCCATCTACCATCAAGCATAACCATTCCCGCAAATTCATTTTCGAATCCGCGCGGCGGCACAGCCATCTTGTTACAATTGCGGCAGGCATGGCCGCACCTATTGCATTTGTTTCTGCTCATGTCGCACTGGCAACGCGCGCAGAAGGCGACTCTATGCCTGTTATATTTGACTCCGACCAATGATCGCCCTCCATCTCTTCGTCATCTTCGTGCTCATCGCGATTAATGCGTTCTTCGCGGCCGTCGAATTCTCTCTGGTCGCCGTAAGGCAATCGCGTGTTCGGCAACTCGTCGAGCAAGGCGATTCGCGTGCGCGCGTTGTCGAGCTTCTCATCGCAGACATGGGCACGGTCATTTCGGGCGTGCAGGTCGGAATCACGCTGACGAGCCTTGCCCTCGGATATCTTGGCGAGCTTGCGCTGGCGAACTTTCTGGATCCCCTTTTCGCGAGAGTTCCCGGACGCTACGCTCCTCTCATCGAACATGGCCTCGCTCTTTTGATCGCTTTCATTTTGCTGACGGCACTGCAGGTTGTGCTTGGCGAGCTCGTGCCGAAAAGTCTGAGCCTCGCCCACGCCGAACGCGTCGCTTTGCTGGTCGCGCGCCCGTTCCGCTGGTTCCTGCGCACATTTCGATGGGCTATTTTGTTGCTCAACGGCGTCGCCGGCAAATTTGTCAAGGCGCTCGGCGTAAAAATGCCGCAGAGTCACTCCGCCGTCCGCTCCGCCGAAGAGCTTCGCATTCTCGTCGAGCAAGCGGGCGAACGCGGAGTCCTGGAGCCCGTGGAAGAACGTTTCATTCAGGGCGCGATGAATCTCGGCAATGTTCAAGTGCGCGAAATCATGATCCCGCGTCCGGACATTCATGCGCTGCCTTCGAACGCCTCGCTCGAAGACGTGATGAAAATCATCGCCATCACGCAGCGTTCACGCATTCCTGTCTACGAAGGCAATCTCGATCACGTAATCGGTTTCGTTCACATCAAGGATCTCATCTGGATTTTGCTCGATCGCGCGCGCCGAGCGGAAGAAAATCAGCCGCCCGCGGAATTTCATCTCCGCCACATGTTGCGCGAAGTTCTCATTGTTCCCGAGACGAAACCCGCCATCGAACTGCTTCTCGAGTTGCGCATTCACCGCACCGGCCTGGCGATGGCTGTCGACGAATTCGGCACGATACTCGGCTTGGTCACGCTCGAAGACATCCTCGAACAGATGGTCGGCGAAATTCACGATGAGTTCGACGTTGTCGAGCATCCGCTGCACCTCGCCGACGGCTCAATGATTTTCGACGCGTCGCTGAATATTCGCGATCTCGAAGCCCAATTTCATATCGAGCTGCCCGAAAATCCTGCTTACGAAACGCTCGCGGGCTTTGTTTTGACGCAGCTTGGTTTTCTTCCGCGCGGCGGCGAAACTTTCGAAGACCACGGCTATCGATTCACGATTGTGGAAGTCGAGGGCCGCCGCATCGCTCGAGTGAAAATCAAACGCCTCGAAGAGGCGGATGCCGCTCCCGCATTGACCGAAAAAGCAAAAAGCGGGCCGCCAGCTTCGTTGCCGAAAAGTTCTGAGGCAAATAATCAAAAGCGCGCGTCCAAATCCACTCCGAAAGCCGCTCGCAAATCGAAATGACGCGCTACATTTCACTTCGCCTCGTCTATTCGCTGCCCGCGCTGTGGCTCATCGTCACCATGGTTTTTCTTCTCGCGCATATTGTTCCCGGTGATCCTGTGCAGCAAATGCTCGGCGAAGGCGCCACCGCCTCCGATTTAATTCAGCTTCGCCACGCGCTCGGCCTCGATCAGACGATTCCTGTTCAGTACGGCCACTATCTCGGCGGAGTCGTGCGCGGCAATCTCGGCGAATCGTTTCGTTTTCAGCAGCCGGTGCTTCACGTGGTTCTCGAACATTATCCCGCCACGCTCGAACTTGCCTTCGCCGCGCTCATCGTTTGCTGCGCGATTGGAATTCCCGCGGGCCT
>DASRQP010000134.1:0-7758 GCA_035696585.1 Candidatus Acidiferrales bacterium
ATCGCCCACGTTCACGCGCTCGGTGAATTGATCGATCATCGCCCGCGTAAAAACTCGCTCCTGTGCGTACATTCCGCCGTTCAGCACCATTTGCGCGAAGACGGAAATATCCTGGGCCGTCGAGAACAGTCCCGCGTGTCCCGCGAAGCCTCCCATCGCGAACGCATTCGCATCGTCCACTTCGCCCTGCAATTGCCTTTTTCGAAATTCCGTATCGTTTTCCGTCGGCGCAATTTGCGCGCGCAACGAACGCGGAGGATTAAAATAAGAATGGCTCATGCCAAGCGGCGCAAAAAGCTCCTCGTGCGCAAATTCATCGAGCGTCTCGCCGGTCAGTCTCTCGACAATTTCGCCCAGCAGCATGAATCCCAGGTCGGAGTACTCGACTTTCGTCCCCGGCTCCGCAACCAGCGGTTCGGCGTGCGCGCGCTTGAGAATCGCGTCGCGGCCCTTCGTGTCCTTGTAAAACTCGCGGTGTGCAGGCAGGCCAGATGTGTGCAGCAGTAATTCCCGCACCGTCACTTTGTTTCGCCACTCCGCTTGTTGACCCGCATTCGCGCCGCTCGCCCATTCGGGCAAATAGCGCGACAACGGTACGTCCAAATCCACGCGTCCTTCCGCAACCAGCATCATGATCGCCGAAGTTGTCACAATCGACTTTGTCAGCGACGCCACGTCATAAATCGTCGTATCGCGCACCTTCGGCGATTTCGCGTCATAGGTCAATCGCCCAAACGCGTGCTCCACCAATTGTCCATGCCAACCCACTGCAAGCACGCCGCCGGGAAACGCATGGTCCTTCACAGCACGGTCGAGCAGGTCAAACGCGGGCTTCAACTTGGCGCTCAACGTATCGGGGGCCGCCTCTAGTTCCAGCGAATTCGCCGCGACTCGCATCCCGTCGCCGAGTTTCGCGGCTCCCGGCACGCTCACGGGAAGTTTCCCGCCAATCGCAATTTGCCCAAAGATGGCTCGCACCATCGCGCGCTGCACCACATCCTGCGTGGCAAACGCCGCAATCCACGTTTTCGCATTCGGGAACCGGCTCACCAGATACGGATTCCCCAGCGATGCAACAATGGCTGGCTTTCCCGCCGCAATCACTTGATTGAGTAATGCTGCTTCGTCCTCGGGCAAACCCACCGTGCCCTTGCGATCCGCCACGCGCACAAACACGGCCGCAATCGCCACGTCGTAACTTTCCGGCGGCGGCAGTTGCACCGTATTCGATTTCACGAAATTTGTATCGACGCGCACCACTTGCACCGAATCCGCTCGTTCTCGCAATTCGTTTTCAATCACTGATCCCGGATACGGATCCAGATCACCAGAGATTGCCACCAGCAGCACGCGCAGCGGCTTCGTTGGGTCGAGCGGCAGAATTTTCTGGTCGTCGCGAATCAGCGTGATGCCGCGGTCCGCGATGTCCTGCGACGCCGCCTTGAATTTCGGCGAGCCGAACACGCTGTTTATCCCGTTCAGATCCACCAGTCGATTTTTTTCAAGTCCGAGTTGCGCTTTGCCGCGCAGAATCCGCCGCACGGCCTCGTCGACTGTCGTCATCGGCAACTGGCCCGATTTCACCGCTTGTTCCAACGCGTCTATCGCCGCATCGGGATCCGGTGGGATCAGCAGTACGTCAATCCCGGCTTTGATGGCGCGCACGGCGACGTTTGGCGGCGAATCAATCTCCGTCACGCCGCCCATATCCAGTGCGTCTGTCACTTCGATTCCGTGGAATCCCAGTTTCTTCCGCAGCAGATCCGTCAGCACGCGATGTGAAAGCGTCGCGGGTACATCCGCATCCGGCTCGAGCGCGGGCACCACCAGATGTCCGGACATCACCGCGCCCACGCCCGCCGCAATTGCCGCGCGAAAGGGCACTAACTCCACGCGATTCAGCTCCGCCATGTCGCCCGGCACCACCGGCACCGACACGTGCGAGTCCACATTCACATCTCCGTGGCCCGGAAAATGTTTTGCCGTCGCCAGCGCGCCATTTTCCTGCACGCCGCGAATGAATTGCGTCACGAACTCGGCCACGCGCTGCGGGTCTTCGCCAAACGACCGCGTGTTGATGATCGGATTATCTGGATTGTCGTTCACGTCCGAGACCGGCGCAAAAATCCAATTCAGTCCGGCCGCACGCGCCTCAATTGCCGTGACTTTCCCCATCGTGTACGCGTCATGCGGATCGCCCGTGGCCGCCACGGCCATTGCCGAAGGAAATGCTGTTCCATCCGCCAGCCGCATCGAAGTGCCCGTCTCGAAATCCGCCGCCACCAGCAAAGGGACTTTCGCCGCGCGTTGCAATTGGTTCGCGAGCACGGCGCTGGGATACACTTGGCTCCGTTCCACGCCCGTCGGAGTCCGTTGCGCCTGCAAAATAATTCCGCCGATGTGTTTTTCCTTCACCTCGCGCAATAATTCTTCGTAGTCCGGGCTTTCTGTCGACGTGAACCGCCCCCAGTAATAAATCATCACCATTTGCCCGAGCTTTTCCTGGAGCGTCATTTTCTTTAGCGTTTTTTCAACCCATTGGTTGTCGACAGGCGCGCGCCGCGGCTTCGGCGCTTTCCCTTTTTGAGCCTTTAAGGCAGGAGTCATGAGCAGAAGAATTATGATTACCGCGATTCCGCGTTCACGCATGTTCCCGCGGACAATAATCTGGAGTTGACGCTTTCATCTCGCGGCTGTATATAGCACACGGTTCAATGCGGCACAACAAAAGCGCGTCTCGCCTGTTTCGTACTCGCATCCTCGCGACTTTGCTATTCGTCGTGCTCGCCGCGGCGCTTTCGCCCGCACAATCAGCTAAGCATCCCGCCACTCCACAGAAATCCTCTCGCCCCAACCTCTCTGCTCTGGACTCCATTGTCAACTCCGCCGTTCAGGACGACGAAATCCCCGGCGGCGTTCTGCTCGTCAGCCATCGCGGCCGCATAATTTACCGCAAAGCATTCGGCGAACGCGCGCTCATTCCGCATCGCGAGTCCATGACCACCACGACGATTTTCGATCTCGCGTCACTCACCAAACTTTTCGCCACAACGCCCTCCATCATGCGTCTCCTCGAGCAGGGCAAAATTCGCCTCAACGATCCGCTTTCGCACTACATGCCTGAGTTCGCCTCGAACGGCAAAGACCAAATCACGATTCGCATGCTGCTCACTCACACTTCCGGACTCGCGCCCGATCCACCTCTTTCCGCTGCGCTCCCCGGCGAAGACGCGCTCATGCAGGAAATCGATAACGAGACATTGATGTATCCGCCCGGCGACCGCTTCGTTTACAGCGACACGAATTTCATTTTGCTCGGCGAACTGGTCAAGCGCATCACTGGCAAGCGCCTCGACGAATATGCCGCGGAGAATTTTTATCGCCCGCTCGGCATGAAGCACACGCGTTTTCTTCCGCCCGCATCGTGGATTCCCAAGATTGCCCCGACTGAAGAAATTGATTTGTCTCCCGGAGCGAAGCCCGGCTCCGGCCTTGGCCACGTTCTTCGCGGCGTTGCGCACGACCCGCGCTCGCGTGCCATCGGCGGCGTTGCAGGTCACGCGGGACTTTTCTCCACCGCTGACGACCTCGCGATTTTCTGTCAGATGCTTCTCGACGGCGGCCGCATTCCCGGCACCACGCGCCGCATTTTCGCCGCCGCCACGGTTCACAAAATGACCACGCCGCAAACTCCGCCGTGGAGTCCCAACATTCGCGGCCTCGGCTGGGACATCGACACAGCGTACTCGTCGCCCCGTGGCGATCTTTTTCCGCTCGGCTCCTATGGACACACCGGCTTCACCGGCACTTCCGTGTGGATCGACCCAGCCAGCCAGACATTCATCATTTTTCTCACGAACAGCGTTCATCCTTACGTGCGGCCCGCTACTTCCAGGGTCCGTTCGAAAATTGCTACCGCCGTAGCTGCCGCGCTAAATATTGGCGACACCACGGGCTTCACGTCGAAAATCGAGCGCAGCGTTGACGCCGAACGTCCCTACGGCCTCGACGGTATTTACCATCGCACCGACCACACCCTCGCTGGTATCGACGTCCTCGAGCAGGAAAATTTCGCTCCGCTGCAGGGCAAGCGCGTCGGACTTATCACGAATGAAACCGGCATGGACAGCGCTGGTCGCCGCACCATTGACGTTCTCGCGCATGCGTCTGGCGTAAAACTCGTCGCCATTTTCAGTCCCGAGCACGGCCTTGCCGGTAAAGCAGATTCAAACGTCGCGTCCACCACTGACGCCGCTACTGGCCTTCCGATTTATAGTCTCTACGGCGACACACGGCGCCCCACTGACCAAATGCTTCAGGGCATCGACACGCTCGTCTACGATATTCAAGACGCCGGCGTACGCTTCTACACCTTCATCACCACGATGGGTTATTCGATGGAGGCTGCCGCGCATCACCACATTTCGTTTTATGTTCTAGACCGACCCGATCCCATCAATGGCATCACGATCGAAGGACCGGTTCTCGATCCAGACAAGCTCGATTTTGTCGGATATTTCCCGCTGCCCACGCGCTATGCCATGACGCTCGGCGAGCTCGCGCAAATGTTCAACGCCGAAAATAAAATCGACGTCGACCTGCACGTCATTCAAATGAAAGACTGGCATCGCGAAGATCCCTTCGAAGCAACCGGCCTTACATGGTCCGCGCCTTCGCCAAATTTGCGTTCGCTCAATGCAGCGCTGCTTTATCCTGGCATCGACATTCTGCAAGCCGCCGGCGTTTCCGTTGGCCGCGGCACGGACACGCCCTTCGAGCTTTTCGGCGCACCGTGGATTGATGGGCCGCAACTCGCCACCGAACTCAATCATCGATATGTCCCCGGCGTCCGCTTCGTGCCCACTTTTTTCACACCGGATGCGGCCCTATATAAGGGTGAGCTTTGCCACGGAATCGCTCTCGTCATCACCGATCGCGCCTCGCTCGACTCCATGCTGATGGGCCTGGAAATCGCGTCCGCGCTCAACAAGCTCTATCCCGATCATTTCTCGCTCGACAAAATGATCACGCTGGTGGGCAATGCCGATACCATCGCAAAATTAAAATCCGGCGAGTCCCCATTGCGCATCGTCTGGGACTGGCAGCCCGGCCTCGACAATTTCCGCAAAATGCGCGCCAAATACCTGATCTATCCCGAGTAGTGTTGCCTGCTTTAGTGGCAGGCTTGCCCGCCCTGGCGGGCTTCAGCCGCGTGCCTTTGGATTGAAGTGGCACAGGCTTCAGCCTGTGTGTTTCTGGCCTGTCTGGTTCGTTCAGGCGGGCAGCTTTGCTTTTCTAGCCTTCCACCCGTAAAGTTCTTGTCGGCATACTGTGAGCGCGAAACCAAAAGCCTGGCTCTCCTGGAGTAGCGGAAAAGACAGCGCGTGGGCGCTTCACGTAACGCGCCAGCGCGGCGATTTTGAAATCACCGCGCTTCTCACCACCATCAATCGCACGCACAACCGCGTCGCCATGCACGCTGTCCGCGAATCGCTTCTCGACGCGCAAGCCGCGGCCGCCAGGTTGCCTCTTGTAAAAGTTGGAATTCCTTCGCCCTGTCCTAACGAAATTTATGAACGCGCCATGGCCGAAGCAATGGCACAGGCGGGCGCCGAAGGCGTCACGCATATGATTTTCGGTGATTTATTTCTTGAAGACATCCGCAAGTATCGCGAAGAAAATCTCGCGAAATGCGGCATCGCGTCTGTCTTTCCTCTTTGGGGCCTCGACACACGCATTCTCGCGCAAGAAATGCTCGCGGGAGGCGTTCGCGCCTATCTCACTTGTGTTGATCCGAAAAAACTCGACGCCAGTTTCGCCGGCCGCTCATTCGACAAGAAACTTCTCGCCGATTTTCCGTCTGGTATCGATCCCTGTGGCGAAAACGGAGAGTTCCACACGTGCGTCGTTGCCGGCCCCATGTTCGCGTCCCCTATTCCTGTCGACGTGGGTGAGATCGTCGAGCGCGACGGCTTCATCTTTGCCGATTTTCTCCCGCGTCCGGCGGCCACGGCCCCGCGTTAGCCTTGCTTTCAAACTTACGCGCGGGCAAACTCGCACAGTGCGCATCGCCTCGCTTCTCCCGTCCGCCACGGAAATTCTTTACGCGCTCGACCTCGGCGATTCCGTCGTTGGCGTCACGCACGAATGCGATTTTCCTCCGGAGGCCCCCAAGAAACCGCCGCTCATCCGTCCTCGTGTCGATCCCTCCGCTGCGCCCGCGGAGCTTGACCGTCAGGTACGCGAACTCGTCAGCCGTGGCGAGAGTATCTACGCGGTCGATGACGCCCTGCTTCGCTCCCTCACACCTGACCTCATAATCACTCAGGATTTGTGCCACGTTTGTGCCGCTTCGCCCGACGACCTTGCCACCGCGTTGTCGCGCATGCCGTTTGCGCCTCAGGTTCTGTCCCTTCAGCCGCAAGCGCTCGCTGGAGTCTGGGACGACATTCGCAAAATCGGCGAGGCCACTCGGCGCCTTCCCGAGGCAGATCGTCTCGCGACAAATCTTGTTCGGCGCGTCGCGCAAATCGAAGCCGCCGTCAAAGCCGCCGCGAAAGCCACTGTCGCGCCCGCAGCTTCGCGTCCACGCGTTGTCTGTCTCGAATGGCTCGACCCGTTTTACGTCGGTGGTCACTGGGTTCCAGAGATGGTCACGTGCGCGGGCGGCGTCGATCTCTTCGGCCGCGCAGGCGCGCCATCTTTTCGCGTGACTCCCGAAGAGGTTGTCGAAGCGCGCCCTGAAATCATCGTCGTCATGCAATGCGGCTACGGCGTCGCGCGCAATCGCGACGATTACCGCCGCACAAAGTTTCCGACCGGATGGACGGATCTTCCCGCGGTTCGCTCAGGTCTCGTCTTCGCCGTCGACGCGAACAGCTATTTTTCCCGCTCAGGCCCGCGCCTGGCCGACGGCGTAGCCATCCTCGCGCACCTCTTCCACCCGGAATGCGCCATTCCCAGCATTCCTGCCGCAGCTTTCAGCCCAATTGAAACTGGTTAGATTGCCTTGCGAACTATCCCGGCGCGAATCGCTTCCGCCATCGCGCGTAGAAGATAAGGCCGACTAGCATTACGGCGAGGCCGAGCGATGAGCTCAGCGGTTTCTGCATCAGCGAATTCACCGTCAATGCCAGCGCGCCGATGATAAAAATCAACGGAACGACGGGATAACCCCATGTCCGATAGGGCCGCGGCATATTCGGTTCTCTGACGCGCAGCACAATCACGCCCGCCGTTTGCGCTGCATAGAAAATCCAGACTAGGAAAACATAGAGGTCGGAGAGGCTTTCGAAGGTTCCGCTGAGCGCCAGGACAGAGGCGAGGATCCCCTGGAAAACCAGCGCATTCGCCGGAGTGCGGAATCGCGGATGCACGCCACGAACCACGCGAAAAAACAGGCCATCGCGCGCCATCGCGTAATCCACGCGCGCATTCGTCAAAATGGACGAATTCAGCGTGCCCAGCGCGCAGATGACCATGACAATGGTGAGCCAGGTGGCGGAGCTGGCTCCCGTGGCGCGCGCGATGACGTCGGAAGCTATGTGCGCCGACGCGGCGACTTTCGAAAATGGCAGCACGTAGAAACACGCCGCGCTCATTACCGTGAAAATTCCGCAAACGGTGAGAACGCCGACAATCAACGAGAGAGGAATGTTCCGTTCAGGATTCTTGATTTCGGAGCCGACGAAGGTCAGATTGATCCAGCCGTCGTAAGCCCACAGCCCGCTCGTGATCGCGGTCAGGAGGCCCGCTGCC
>DASRQP010000135.1:0-10693 GCA_035696585.1 Candidatus Acidiferrales bacterium
TATCGTCAGCACTGCTACCGCGAAAAAATTCTGGGGAGGTACTGACCCGCTTGGCCGCGTGCTGCATCCGAACGCGAAGCCAAGTTTTACGTTCACCGTGGTCGGCGTGGTGGGCGACGTCCGCAGCACCGTTCTGACGAAGGAGTCGCCCGCGTTCTATTACCCGGTCGGACAGCGCGTCGCGCCGCTGATGGACGTGGTGGTGCGCACCGCGCATTCGCCGGAAACGCTGCTGCCCGCGATTCGCGAACGAGTGCATGGGTTAGATTCGCAACTCGCGCTCGCGAACGTGCGGACGATGGAGCAGTGGCTGTCGAACAGCTCTGCGCAGCCTCGACTCAACACCGTGCTGCTCAGCACTTTCGCGTTTGTGGCGCTGCTGATTGCTTCGATCGGCATTTACGGAGTACTTGCGTATTCGGTGAGCCAGCGCACCAAAGAATTGGGAGTGCGCATGGCTTTGGGCGCTACGTCGCGCGGCGTGCTGCTCCTTGTGATTCGCGAAGGAGCGAAGGTGGCGCTTATCGGAATTGGAGCGGGAGTGCTGGGCGGCTTGGCGTTGGCGCAAGCGGTGTCGAGCCTGGTGTTCGGAGTGTCGGTGCGAGACCCTGCGATTTTTGGGGGAGTTGCGACGGCGCTTGCGGCGGTTGCTCTCGCGGCATGTTATTTGCCGGCGCGGAGAGCGTCGCGAGTGGATCCGATGGTGGCGCTGAGATACGAGTAGTTGAGAGGCGAGAGTTAATAGTTGAGAGTTTAAAGCGAGAGGCGAAGACGAAAAGCGAAAATCCCCACCCTTCGCGCCCATTGTTCAAGACGGGCGCTCAGGATGGGGCACCCGGCAGAAGCAGGTCCCTCGCCGCATGGCGGCTCGGGATGACAACGGAAGCGGGGCAGGCGGGATGACAAGGTGTTCGGTGATATGCGAGGCACGAAGGAAACGAGGCAGTGACGAGTGATGAGCTAAAGACAAAGGAAAAATTGACGGGGTGAAGGATGAATACGCTGATCCAGGACATTCGGTACGGGATACGGATGCTGGCGAAGTCGCCGGGATTTACGGCGATTGCTGTGTTGACGCTGGCGTTGGGCATTGGCGCGAACACGGCGATTTTTTCGGTGGTGAATACCGTTTTGCTGCGCCCACTGCCGTACCCGCATGCCAACCGGCTGGTTTTCATCAGCGAATGGTCGCAACAGGTTCCAGGGATGAGCATTTCCATGGCGGATTTCAACGATTGGCGCGCGATGCAGACCGTGTTCAGCAGCATAGTGGCGTACCAGCCGGACAACGTCACGCTGACAGGTGAAGGTGAGCCGGACCGATTGCAGATGCGGCGAATTACAGCGGGATTTTTCCCAACGATGGAAGTGGAGCCGATTCTCGGGCGGCCGCTCACGGCGGATGACGACAAAGTCGGCGCGGCGCCTGTGGTGCTGCTCAGCGACAGCTTCTGGGCGCGCAAGTTCGGCAGCGATCCCAACGTTCTGGGCAAGCAGTTAACTCTCGACGGCGAGTCCTACACGGTTATCGGCGTATTGCCGAGCAGCAAATTTCACGAGAGCTGGCGAGCATTTGACGTGTTCAGCTCACTTTGGCGGCTCGAAAATGTTCTTGGCGGGCCATCGAATCGCGGCAGCCATCCCGGGATTTACGCCTACGCACGAATGAAACCCGGAGTCACCATCCAGCAGGCCAGCGCTGAAATGGCCGGCATTCAACGGCGTTTGGCCAAGCAATATCAGGATGACGCGGGAGAAAGCGCGACGGTTCAGCCGCTGCTGGGCGCTGTAGTGCAGGACGCGGGACTGCCGCTCTACGTGCTGATGGCGGCGGTGGGATTCGTGCTGCTGATCGGCTGCGTGAACGTGGCGAATCTGCTGATGGCGCGAGCGACAGAGAGGCAGAAAGAAGTGGCGGTGCGCATGGCGCTGGGAGCGGGGCGTTGGCGGCTGGCGAGACAGTTGCTGACTGAGAGCATGTTGTTGTCGCTGGTGGGCGGGGCGCTGGGATTGCTGCTGGCCGTGTGGGCCACGCCGGCTTTGGCGCGGGTGGCGGTCGGCACGATACCGCGCGTGGAAGACGTGGGAGTGGACGGTTGGGTGTTGGCTTTCACGCTGGGCATTTCGTGCTTCACGGGATTGTTCTTTGGGATATTCCCGGCGCTGCAAGCATCGCGCACGGACGTGAATTCGACTTTGAAGGAAGGCTCGCGCGGAAGCGGTACGGGCGGGAAACAGAAACGGTTGCGCGACGCGCTGGTGGTGGTGGAACTCGCAATCTCCGTGGTTCTGGTGGTTGGCGCGGGATTGACGCTGAAGAGCCTCTACCGCGTGCTGAACGCGGAGCAGGGATTCAATGCGCCGGGTGTCATGTCCGCGAGCTTTGGTTTACCAGACGCGAAATACAAGACAGAGATCGAGCGACGGCAATTCGTTGAGCAACTGGTGGCAAAGGTCAACGCGATTCCGGGCGTGGAAGCGGCCGGCATCAAGAATCCTTTGCTCGGAGGCATGCAGACAGGGTTCGCGGTGGAAGGACAGCCCAAGCCGACGCCGGGTCATTATCCTTCCACGGAAGTTTCCCGTATCACTCCAGGCGCGCTGCAGGCGATGGGCGCCACGTTGCTGCGCGGGCGATTCTTTACCGCGGCCGACAATAAAACGGCGGGCCCGGTGTGTATCGTCGACGAAGCTATGGCGCGAAAATACTGGCCGGGACAAGACCCCATCGGCAAGCATATTGGTATCTCGCTTGGCGAAATGAAGCCGGGTGAAACACCTCCTTGGACAGCGGTGGTGGGGGTGATCCGCACGATTAAGAATTACGGGGCGGACCAACCTGTGCTCGTCGAAACGCTTTTGCCGTACGCGCAATATCCGGGCTCCGCCGGAAATATCTTGATGCGTTCCACCACGGATCCCGCGCAGCTGATTCCGACGCTGCGCGCGACGGTGCAGTCCATCGACCCGGATTTACCGCTTTACGATGTGCGCAGGCTCGAAAGTGTGGTGGACGCGAATGTCGCGCCGCGGCGTCTGTCGGTTTCGTTGTTGGGAGGGTTCGCGGGTCTGGCGTTGCTGCTTGCGGCGGTGGGGATTTACGGAGTGATGGCTTATGCAGTAACGAGCCGGACGCACGAGATTGGCATACGCATGGCGCTGGGAGCTGACCCGCGAAGCGTGATGCGGCTGGTGCTGAGTCAAGGGGCGCGCCTGGCGGTCGTCGGCGTAATGATCGGGATCGTGGCCGCTCTTGCGCTGACGCGCGCGATGGCCAGCCTGCTTTTCCAAGTGCGCGCAACCGATCCGGTGACCTACGCAGGCGTGGCGATTCTGCTGATCGTGGTGGCGTTGGCGGCTTGTTACATTCCGGCGAGGAGGGCGATGAGGGTGGATCCGATGGTGGCGCTTAGATACGAGTGAGAAAGGCAGTGGCTAGTGGCACTTCGTGCCTCAGGGTAGACGAGGGGCTAGTGAAAAGCCAAAGACCCCACCCTTCGCCAAGAACGCTCAGGATGGGGCACCCGTAAAGGCAAGGACGAACAGGGATTCGTTGCAGATGAAAATACAGCGGTGCTAGGAGGAGGTATGGCGAAGATGGAGCGAGTGCGGGAAGTGGTTCACGGGAAATTGGATTTGGATGATATGCAGCGGAAGTATGCGGCGGGATGGCGGTTGGCGGCGCTCGAATGGGAGCGGGAAAGCGAACGCGCGGGCGAAGAGGATGCGGCTCCGGCGAGGCGGTTGGAAGAACCTCCGTTTGGATTCCGCGTGGCGAGCGACTGCGCTCATCTGGAAGAAGACCCCGAGGAGATGCGCACGCTCAACACAATGATGGAGCTGATCGTTCAGGATATTTCTCTGCCGCGGATGGCGGAGGAGTTGAATCGGCGTGGATGCGCGACGCGGGAAGGGAAGCCGTGGAGCGCGGTGACGATTTTCAATGTGTTTCCGCGCTTGATCGACGCGACTCCGCGGATTTTCTCGGGAAGCAATTGGCCGGAGCGACGGCGGGAAATTGCGCGAGTGACGTGGAATTCGTAGAGGCAGTGGCTAGTTACGAGCGGCTGGTAAAAGGCGAAAAACGAAAGACGAAAGACAAAGCGAACGGCGCACAGCAGATCCCTCACCCCCTTCGCCAAAAGCGGGCGACCGGGTTCGGGATGACAACGAAACGTTAAAACGAAAACCGAAGGGCAAAGCGGCGTCGAGCCGCCGCACTCGACAAAGGGCGCGCTGGCGAAACGAAAAGCCCCACCCTTCGCAAAGTTCGCTCAGGATGGGGCACCCGTAAAGGCGACGAGCGAAGCGGACGGGGAAAGCAGATCCCTTGCGGGGCATCGCATTTGGTTTAAGCGTGACCGGCCCAGTGAAGTCATAGGATAGACATATTCAACAATCGACGATGCGACGCGCGGTTGTGTTCGCTTCTCTGCTGCTGATGGCCTTTCCGCTGGCATTGGCACAAGAACAGTCGGAGAGTCCGAGCGCACGCCGTCAGTTTCTTCAGAAACTGGTCGCCGCCGCTGTCGAACGCACGCACCATTCAGTGCGCTACGATCCCGCATATGTCCGCATTCCTTATCCTGACGGGGACGTTCCTTCTGACACTGGGGTTTGCACCGATGAAATCATTCGCGTCTACCGCGCGGTTGGTGTGGATCTTCAAAAAGAGGTTCACGAAGACATGCTGCGTAACTTTTCAGCGTATCCGGATGAGCGCCGCTGGCATTTGGCCCATACGGATACGAATATTGATCATCGGCGAGTTCCCAATTTGATGGTCTTTTTCGCGCGCAAGGGAGAGGTGCTTCCCATCACGACGCAGACGAATGACTATGCGCCGGGCGATCTGGTGACGTGGGATTTAGGGGGCAACATTCCCCACATCGGCATCGTCGTTGATTCTGAGTCGCGTCAAACTGGGCGTTATTTGGTGGTTCACAACATAGGCCGTGGTCCGCAGATGGAAGATGTGTTGTTCAGTTGGAGAATTACGGGCCATTACCGTTATTTTGGTCCAGGCCTCTGGACAAAATAAATGCTTGACAGACGCGTGGCCCATCTGTTACACAGTGTAACGCTACAGAGATTAACGTACACAAAAATGGCAGGCGGGTGACGGGAATGAGGAATGGCGAGGGATTCGCGGGAAAAGGGCGACCGAAGAATTTAGGGGAAGTGGAGCAGGCGGTGATGGACTACGTGTGGACGCACGGGCCGTGCACGTCGGAGGCGTGCCGCGAAGCGCTGACGGAAGAGCGTCCGATGAAGGAGTCCACGATACGCACGGTGCTGCGGCGGCTGGAAGAAAAAGGATACGTGGCGCACGAGACGAGCGGGCGCACATTTATTTACCGCGCGGCGGAGGCTCGGCAGAACGTGGCGGCGCGGGCGGTGAAGAGCATCATTGATCGATTTTGCGGCGGGTCGGCGGAACAGCTTGTGATTGGGATGGTGGATAACGAAGTGCTCGACCGGAAGGTGCTCGAGCGGTTGACGCAGAAGATTCGTAAAGGCAGTGACAAGTGATGGGTGGGCAGAAAACCCCCACCCTTCGCCAAAGGCGCTCACTTCACTGAAGACGTTCAGTGCAGGCAGGATGGGGCACCCGCAAAACCAGTGATAGGTCATGGTCGAGAGTCGAGAGCGAGAAACGCATGGCGGCTGACGCGGAAAGATTCACAGCGATAGGGAGGGAGCGATGATGCCGATTACGACGGGACAAGCGGCGACGAGCTTCTGGAAGTATTTGGCGGAGCCGGCGGCGCGTTCGCTGGCGTTGGGATGCCTGGCGGCGATTGCGCTGGCGGCGTTTCGCGTGAAGCGCGTGCCGCTGCGACTGCTTGTGTGGACGATGACGCTGTACGCGGCGCTGGCGATGCCCTTTCTGGGAGTGTTTTTGCCACGGATGACGGTTCCCGTTCCAGCGCGGACGGCAGCGTTCGTGCAGAGCGTCGGGCACAGGGTTGCGCAAAGCTTTCGGCGCGGCGACATGACAACGATGGCCAGCGCGAGAGTGGGCGCGAACGTCGAGCCAGAGACCTCACGTCAGTTGCGGCAGACTGCGCCGCAACGGGACGTGAGCTACATGATCTCGGGCGTACCGGCAAACGGCAGCGCGAGCGGAACACGCAGCGACGCGACAACAACGGCGAATGCGAAAGCGGGCGCGAACGTTGAGCGAGAGGCCTCACGTCAGTCCCGACAAAGTGCGTCGGGAACGGACGTGAGCTACAAGGAGTCGGGCGTCGCGGCCGGAGCGCGGGGCGACATGAAGACAGTGCGCGCCGATGCGAAGCCAATTCACCTTGCACCAGCGAGCCGAGGGCAAGAAAGCGCGACGCTCGCGATGATTCCGAAATCTTTTACGCGCCCAGTGCGCGACAGTTCCACGCAGACTGCACGTGGAACGGTACTTCCTGCGACTCAGAGATCGCAAACGCAGAAGGGCGTGACGATTTCGTGGGTTGCGGTGGGGCTGGGGATTTATTTGACGGTGACGGTGCTATTTTTTGCGCGGCTTTTTGTGGGGATGTTTTTCAGTTGGCGGCTGGAACGCGCATCGGAGGAGATTCATGAGCGCGAAGCGATTCGACTGGTGCGCATGCGCGCGTGCATGGGCGGACTGGAAAACACACCGCGACTGGCTGAAACGAAAATGCTTTCGGTGCCGGCGACGTTGGGAGTGCTGCATCCGGTGATTCTGCTTCCGATGGATTGGCGCGAATGGGATGAAGCGAAGCTGGATGCGATTGTAGCGCACGAAGTGTCGCACGTGGCGCGTCGCGATGCGCTGACACAGAGATTGTCGCTGATTCACCGGGCGATTTTCTGGTTCAGCCCGCTGGCGTGGTGGATTGACCGGCAAATTACGGAACTGGCTGAAGAAGCGAGTGACGAAGCGGCGTTGGCAGGCGGCGCGGACCAGACGCGGTACGCGGAAACGCTGCTGGGATTTTTCGCGGAATTGGAAGCGGCGCCGGGAAGAATTCACTGGGAAGGCATCTCGATGGCGAATGGATGCCGTGCGGAAAGACGCGTGGAAAGAATTCTGTCGTGGAAGGGGAGTCATTCGATGAAGAAATGGCTGGCCGTGATGATCGTTGCGGTTGCGGCGCCGCTGGTTTTTGTGGCTGGGTCAGCGCATCCGTTGCTGGCGCAGGAAGACAACGCGCCCAAGAAGGCCGCGAACAAATTGAAACCGGGAGGGCCGGTCGCGCCTGCGCTGCCCAACGCTCCCAGCGGTGGTGTAGTCGCGCCGGCGATAGGGCCCGCGCCTCAGAGCGGGATTGTCGCGCCACCGAACATGACTCCCCCTGCGCCAGCGAGCGCGCCGACGGTTGCCGGTCCCGCCGCATACGAAATTCGCCCGACACCGGCGCTTATGCCAGTCCCTGGCGCGCCCGAGCATCCGCTGATTGTGCCAGGCCCAATCGCCAGCGGCTTCGTCGCACCGAGTGCGATGACCGCGCCGATGACCGCACCAACGCCTTATGCGGCGCTCGCGCCGGTTCCCGGCGCGCCTGAGAATCCGCCGACTATGCCGACAATTGCAAGCGATTTCGTGACACCGGAGGCGTCGCTCATACCGACGGGGCCGGTACGCTTTGGTTCCGTTGCTCCGGCGGCGCCGGCAGCGCCAGTCAGCCTGATGAGCTCAATGACTCCGGTCGCGCCGCAAGCGACGATCACGGTGGGCGATTCCGTTTCTGGTCAGGAAGCAGAGGCGCAATTGCGCGCGGCGCTGAAGGACCTTCAAGGCGCAGACGCGCAGTCCGGGTTCGCTTCCGCGCAAGTCCACGCCGCGCAAGACGCGCTAATGAAAGCGCAACAGGCATCGGAGGAAGTTGATTCCGCGCAAATGCGCGGCGCACAGGAGGCACTTAAAAAGGCGCGAAGAATACTCGACGAAAATGATGCGTCGCAGATGCGCAAGGCAAACGAGGCCCTCGCGGAAGCTAAGAGCGATCTCGAAAAGGCCGAGCAGGAGCAGGGACGATCCTATTCGTATGGCTACAGATATTCGAATGACGGGCCGCGTTACGTGATGATGACGGGCGATTCGAACAACGTGACGATGTCGGGGTCGGACGAAGATGTGGAACATGCGCAGAGGCTTCGCAAGAAGATGGGCGGAGGAGACCTGATCTGGTTTGAGCGCGACGAGAAGTCTTATGTGATTACCGACCCGGCGTTCATCGCGAAGGTGAAAGCGCTGTTCGCACCCGAAGAAGATCTCGGGAAGCAACAGGAAGAACTTGGACGTCAGCAGGAAGCGCTGGGGAAACAACAAGAGGCGCTGGGCAATCAGATGGAAGATGTGAAAGTGAAAATACATGACATCACGCCGCAACTCGAAGAAGTGAGAGCGCGAATGAAGGAACTGCAGGCTACGGGCGCGACGCAAAGAGAGTTGGGACAATTGCAGGGGGAGCTTGGACGGTTGCAGGGCGAGGTGGGACGATTCCAAGCGCAAGCGGGCGTTGGGCAAAGGGAGATCGGGCAGCAGCAAGGAGAATTGGGACGCAAGCAGGGCGAGCTCGGACGGCGACAAGGTGAATTAGGACGCAAGCAAGGCGAGCTGGCACGCCAAGCGTCACACGAATTGCGCGGGATGTTTGACGACGCGATCGCGAAGGGGACTGCGAAGCCGGAGTGAAAAGCAGTGGCTAGTGATGAGTGATTAGTGACGCGCAAATGCAAAACCCGAAACCCGAAAAACGCCACCCTTCGCGAAAAACGCTCCCTTCCTTCGTCAGGGCGAGCAGGAGGGGCACCCGGAAAGGCGAACGAAGCAGTGGCGAGTGACGTGGTGAGCACAAAAACCCCACCCTTCGCGCCCATTGCTCAAGACGGGCGCTCAGGATGGGGCACCCACAAAAGTCGAAACTCGAAGAGCAAAGCAGATCCCTCGCCGCATGGCGGCTCGGGATGACAATCGTAAAAGGGGACGAGTCTCATGCAAGTGATGAGTGACGAGGAAATGCAAAAGTCGAAATCCGAAAAAACCCACCCTTCGCGAAAAACGCTCCCTTCCTTCGTCAGGGCAAGCAGGATGGGGCACCCGCAAAGGCGAGAGAGCTGTGACAAGTGCTGAGTGACGAGCAGGAAATTTGGAGGAGCGAGCCATGAAGAAAATGTCGGCGAAGAATTTGATGCGTTTGGCGGTGGTCGCGACGGCAATGCTGACGGTGGCGAGTCTCGCGCCGTTTGTTGCGCGGGCGCAAACGAAGTATGCGAATGACACGTTCACGATTATCAGCCGCAGCGACGGCGGGAGCGTGGACATGCACATCGAGGGAAGGGGAGATCATTGCTGGGGCTCGACGTCGAATGATCGCGGCGTCGGAATCAGCATGGGGGACAGCAAATGCACGATGTGGGACGAAGGGGCGGACGATGAAGGGTTGCTGCACGCGAAAATTGAACCGACGAAAATTACGTTTCGGCTCAACGGAAAATCGTACGTTGTCAGCGACGCCGCCACGGTGAAGAGTGCGCGCAACCTCTTCGGCCCTCTGGTAAGTATGGAAGAACAGCAATCCGACCTTGGCGCAAAGCAGCGGGCGCTCGGCGAAAAGCAACGCGAGTTTGGGCGGCAGCAGAGGGAAGTGAAAGTCCCGGTGCCGGACATGAGCGCGGATTTTCAGAAGGTCGAGGCGGATGCGAAGCGGCTGAGCTCGCAGGGCGGAACGCAGTCGGAACTTGGCGATTTGCAGTCGGAGATTGGGGACTTGCAGAGCCGCCTGGGCGACCTGCAATCGCAGGCGGGCGATGTGCAGTCGAAGCTCGGCGATCAGCAATCGACGCTTGGGGACCAGCAATCCGCGCTCGGGGATAAGCAATCCGCATTGGGCGACGAGTCGGAGAAAATCGCAACGGATGTGGCGGGGAAGCTGCGGGCGATGCTGACTGAGGCGGTTAAGAGCGGCGTGGCTAAGGCGGAGTGAGGCAGTGATGGAATGGTCAGAGGTCAGCGGCCAGTGAAATACAGAAGCAGATCCCTCGCTGCATAGCGGCTCGGGATGACAAGGCGTTGAGTTTGTCGCGGCCGAGGACGACAGCGAGAAGCGAATCCGCAAGAGCAAAGGTATAAAACCAGAAGCCGAAGCGAGGGGCGAAAGGCCGAAAAACCCCACCCTTCGCAAAAGTCGGTCCCTTCCTTCGTCAGGGTGAACAGGATGGAGCACCCGTAAAGACAATAACAAAGCGGAGGGGAGATGGCGCACTCCATAAAGCACGGACAGGCTGTTAGGTTAACGTCCGAAGCGCGAAGAGTGAAAACCATCACCATTCGCAAGAAACGCTCCCTTCCTCCGTCAGGGTGAACAGGATGGGGCACCCGCAAAATCGAGGGCCCAAAGGCAGCCGAGACTTCCTGCGCCGGGTTAAGCAGGGCGGAGGGGATGGCAATCGTAAGAGTGGTGAGTGACCGGTGACCGGTAACATAGCTGGAGCTGAGCCAGTCACAGCTTCGGCCAGTCCGTAAGTGAGAGAACCCGAAAACGCGCCTGGGCCATTGTTTGCGTTGACATACGAAAGTGTTCGTAGTACATAGACAGGAACGTGAGGCGGCAGACGCAGCAAGGGACGATCTGAAAGTTTCTTTGTCTGACACGGCGGGGTGAAGAGTGAACAGTCTTTTGCAAGATTTGCGTTACGGGTTGAGGATGTTGGCGAAGTCGCCGGG